>NZ_JAPDBQ010000122.1:0-12962 GCF_027705325.1 Aeromonas sp. QDB18 | reverse complement strand
GCAGCGAAAATCGATACAGAACAGGACCTTAGAAGGAATTTCAAATGAAGTGTTTTCTTAAGGTCCTGTATATGAATCAGTTCAAGGGAGGGTGCGAATAAGCACCCTCCACAACGAAACTGAAAAAATTAGTTTATTAAATTCAAATGCTTACAAAGGCGCATTTTTATGTTTGGTGACTTATTCGCACCTTCCCAAGGCACATGGTTAATTGAAATCAAAGGGTGCTCCGATTGGAGCATCCTTTTTATTACCTGACGAGGAGGTGTGAATTGAAAACGCTTTCAATTTCTCCCTAGTCGGCGGTTATTTTCACGTATTTTCAGTCACAGGCAATCATTGAAAACCTATTCATGAAACTATCTTTTTTGTTTTCATGTATCACTATGATTTAAAACGAAATTTATATTTCATTCAGACTGGCTTAAGGAAAGGGTTTTCATGGTGAAACTGTCATTTTTATGCGTTAAAGTGTGACTCACGTTAACTTTTAAACCCTTGGCTTTAGCTAGTATGCCCCCGCCGGAGCATATTCTGAGATAACAACAGCGCCGGTCCCCCGATGGGATGACATTTTTTATTTGTAACGAAGGAAAATGGTTTATGGCTACCAAGAAGAAGACAGACCAGGATCTCCAACTGGATAAAGATCAGCTCAAGGCGAGTATCGTGCGTCACCTGCGTTCTACCTTGGGTACAAGCGAACAGAAAGCCTCTCCGGATGCCTGGTGGAAAGCGACCGCTGCCGCCGTCAATGAACAGGTGTACGAGCGCCTGACCCGTACTCAGCAGGCTCACTTCAAGAAAGATACTCGTGCGATTCACTATCTCTCTGCTGAATTTTTGATGGGGCGTTTGACCTCCAACAACCTGCACAACCTCTCCCTCTACAAAGTCTGTGAAGAGGCGCTGGGTGAACTCGGTCTGGAACTGACCGATCTTTGCGAACAAGAGCCTGACATGGCCCTTGGCAACGGTGGCCTGGGTCGTCTGGCTGCCTGCTTCATCGATTCCCTGGCCACTCTGAACTACCCGGCGGTGGGCTATGGCATTCACTACGAGCACGGCCTGTTCCGTCAGGAAATTCAGGATGGTCGCCAGATCGAGCGTCCGGACTCCTGGCGCGAATATGGCAACCCCTGGGAGATCTGCCGCCCGGAATCGGTGCAGGAGATCCCGCTCTACGGCTACGTGGAGACCGTCTTTGGTGACAAGGGTGGCCTGAAGAAGGTGTGGCATGCCGGTCGCAAGATCAAAGGGGTGCCCTGGGACATTCCGGTGGTCGGCTTCGGTGGTCACACCGTCAACATCCTGCGTCTGTGGGAATCCCGCGCCTCCGAGTTCTTCGACTGGGACGTGTTCAACGCCGGTGGTTATATCGACTCCCAGGCCGAGAAGGCCCAGGCCGAGACCATCTCCAAGGTGCTCTACCCGAACGATGAGACCGACGCAGGCAAGGAGCTGCGCCTGATCCAGCAGTACTTCTTCTGCGCCTGCTCCATCAAGGACATCATGCGTCGCTACAAGCGGGTGCATGGCAGTGACTTCAGCAACTTTGCCGCGCAAATCGCCATCCAGCTCAACGATACCCACCCCACCGTGGCCATCCCCGAGCTGATGCGCGTGCTGGTGGACGAAGAGGGGCTGAACTGGGATACCGCCTGGGGCATCTGCTATCAGGTCTTCTCCTACACCAACCACACCCTGCTGCCGGAAGCGCTGGAGAAGTGGTCCGTCAGCCTGTTCGAGAAGGTACTGCCCCGTCACCTCGAGATCATTTATGAAATCAACGCCCGCTTCCTGAACGAGCTGGTGGAGCCCAAGTGGCCGGGCAACGATGCCATCAAGGCCAAGCTCTCCATCATCGAAGAGGGTGACGTGCGCAAGGTGCGCATGGGCAACCTGTGCGTCATCGGTTCCTCCAAGGTGAACGGCGTGGCCGAGATCCACTCCAAGCTGGTGAAGGAAGATCTCTTCCCCGAGTATTCCGAGCTGTGGCCCGAGAAGATGTGCAACGTCACCAACGGCGTGACTCCCCGTCGCTGGCTGCTGGCCTGCAACCCGGAACTGGCCGAACTCTACAACGAGGTGGTGGGCAAGGAGTGGCCGCTGCAACTGGACAAGCTGCGTAGCGTGGTGAAGTTTGCCGACGACAAGGCGTTCCAGCAGCAGTTCATGACCATCAAGCGCCACAACAAGGAAAAGCTGGTCAAGGTCATCAAGGCGGAAACCGGTATCGACGTGAGCGCGGAGGCGATCTTCGACGTCCAGATCAAGCGTCTGCACGAGTACAAGCGTCAACAGCTGAACCTCATCCACATCATGGCGCTCTACCGTCGCCTGCTGGCGAACCCGGACTATGACATGCATCCGCGGGTGTTCATCTTCGGCTCCAAGGCGGCGCCCGGCTACAAGCTGGCCAAGGACATCATCTACGCCATCAACAAGCTGGCGGAGCGGGTCAACAACGACGCCCGTATCCAGGGCAAGCTGAAAGTGGTGTTCATGCCGAACTACCGCGTGAGCCTCGCCGAGAAGCTGATCCCGGCGGCGGATGTCTCTGAGCAGATCTCCACCGCAGGTTACGAAGCATCCGGTACCGGCAACATGAAGATGGCGCTGAACGGTGCCATCACCATCGGGACGCTGGATGGAGCCAACATCGAGATCGCCGAAGAGGCGGGGGCCGAGAACTGCGCCATCTTCGGTCTGAACGTGGACGAGGTGAAGTCCCTGAAGGCGCGCGGCTACAACCCGTATGACTTCTACTACGCCAACTCCGAACTGAAAGCCGTGCTGGACTGGTTTGATACCGACTATTTCACGCCGGGTCGCCCGGGGGAGCTCTCCTCCATCAAGCGCTCCCTGCTGGAAGGGGGAGACCCTTACCTGACCCTGGCGGATTTCGAGTCCTACTCCGAGGCGCACAAGCTGATCGACACCTGGTACCGGGATCCGGCCCTGTGGGCGAAGAAAGCCATCATCAACTCGGCCACCATGGGCAAGTTCAACTCCGACCGCTCCATCCAGGATTACGTAGACCGGATCTGGAAACTGACGAGCTGCAGCGTCGGCTGATGTCTGCTCCAGTGAAAAACCCCGCGATGCGGGGTTTTTTTTCATCTGTCGGGTTGAGAGAGGCTCAGGGCCTGTCGACCACCCGGGTGTCCGCCGGCACCCGTTTCTTGCCGGTGATCATCGCCCTGACGAGATCGCCCCGTACCAGACGATCCAGGGCGATGACGGCCAGTACATGGACGAAGATGGCCACCTGCAGCCCCTTGGCAAAGAACTCGTGGATCTCTTCCATGCGATGGGTGCCGGAGAGAGGCCCGTATTCGGTCATGATCCCGCTGGCGGCGGTGCCGACAAGGCAGGTCAACAGCAGCAGTATCATCAAGGACCCCAAAGGATTGTGACCGGCGTAGTAGGGGTGGCGCCCCTTGATCGTCTCCTTGAGATAGGTGATGACGCCGGCCGGTGTCGGCAGCCACTGGGCGAAGCGGGCATGATAGGAGCCGATGAATCCCCATACGATGCGCAGTGCCAGCAGTCCGGCCAGCGCATATCCCGCATAGCGGTGGTTGCGCGCCCCCTCTTCAAGGATGAAGAGATTCAGCACGCACAACAGCACAGTGGCCCAGTGAAATCCCCTGACCACCGGATCCCATACCTTGATTTCACGGTTGTTCTGCATCGTCTTACCCATGAGGTGATCCCTTGTCGTGATGTCCATGATCATCGCCATCGTCAGCCATGGCTGCGTGATGGCCGTTGTCAGCATCATGGAGGCGATTTCTTAAGTGCAAGTTAATGTCGCCGTGATCTCGCGGGTAGGGAGTGCGGTGGTTTCGGGGCGAGAAAAAGCCCCGACGATGCGGCAATGCTGTTCACTTAAGAGAATTTGAGTTCCAGTCCACGTAGTATCAGGACAAAAAAGCGAGGGAGGCATGATGCCTCCCTCTTTCTATTGCAAGCCCCGCTGGATAAAGGCTGGAGGAAGATCGACTGGACACAGCCTTGCCCCCTCAACTCAAATCCAATTTATGAATAATCAGTCAAAAAAGTGCTTATCTGAACAGCATTGCGACGATGCGGGGCTTGGAGGGCATTAGGGGGGCGAACCTCAGTGGAGGATATCCCCCATGAAATAGGCCAGCATGGTCAGGATGACGGTGAACACCAGGTTCAGTACCAGGCCGGCCCGCATCATCTCCCGCTGCTGGATATGGCCGCTGGCGAAGACGATGGCGTTGGGGGGCGTGGCCACCGGCAGCATGAAGGCACAGGAGGCGCCGACGGCGATCAGCACCGAGACCACGATGGGGGAGACCCCCAGAGCCTCGGCCACCCCGGCGAACAGCGGCACCAGCAGCGCGGCAGTGGCGGTGTTGGAGACCAGCTCGGTCAGGAACACCACGAAGGCGGCCAGGCAGAGCAGGATCACGAAGATGGGCATGGAGGAGAGGCCGCTGGAGAGGTGTTCCGCCAGGAAGGCGTTGGCCCCGGTCTGCTTGAGGATGGCGCTCAAGGTGAGACCACCCCCGAACAGCAGCAGCACGCCCCAGTCGGTGTTCTGGTTGATGTCATCCCAGCTGGCGACCCGGCTGATGGCGATGGCCAGGATGGCGCCCATGGCGATCAGGGTATCGAACTGGGGAATGCCGCCCAGCGCCTTGGCAAGAGGTTGGGATCCAATCCACAGCAGCACCGTGGTCAGGAAGATGGCCAGGGTCACCTTGCGCTGACCTGTCCACTCGATGGTGACCTGCTCGGTGCTGACCTGGTGGGAGAGATTGGGACGGGTCACCCAGTAGAGCAGGCCGATGCCTACCGGCATGAAGATGATCACCACGGGGATGCCGAACTCCAGCCAGTCGGTGAAGCCCAAGCCCATCTGGGCGGCGGCGATGGCATTGGGGGGGCTGCCCACCAGGGTGCCGATGCCACCGATGCTGGCGCTATAGGCGACGCCAAGCAGCACGAAGACCAGGGTGCGGCGCTCCTTGTGAACGTCCAGCCCCTTCAGCATGCCGAGGGCCAGCGGCATCATCATGGCCGCGGTTGCGGTGTTGCTGATCCACATGGAGAGGGCGGCCGTGATGGTGAAGAGCACGATGGAAGCCCAGCCCAGGTGTCCCTTGGCGAGCTGCATCACCTTGCCGGCGATCTGGGTGTCGAGTCCCTGCTTGGAGAGGGCTGCAGCGAGGGCAAAGCCGCCAAAGAAGAGGAACAGGACGGGGTTGGCAAAGTCGGTCAGCGACTTGCTCATGTCGAACACCCCGAGCAGGGTGGCGAGCACCGGGATGGAGATGGCAGTGATGGTGATGTTCACCGCCTCGGTCAGCCAGAGGATGGCGATGAAGATCAGGATGGCCAGCCCCTTGTTGACCATGGGGTCAAACGGGAGCCATGCCAGCATGGCGCAGAGCAGGAGCAGATCCAGGATGACGATCCCGGACTTGATGTCCAGCCAGCGTGAGGGGGGAGTCGGAGGTACAGCCGATGTGTGCATAACGTTCTCTCGGTTAATTTATGGTTGTTGTTGTGATGCAGAGGTTACATATATCCCCCTGTTTGAAACAGGGGGATATGGTCAAATCATGTGGCGACTCACAGAGTCAAGTGAAAATGGATCTTCAATCAAACAGAAATGAAACATTTCATTTTCATTTGACGGGGGAGGTGAAGGAGAGCAGCCACTCCTTGAACAGGCTCTTGGGCAGGGAGCCGCTGCGCTGTGCCAGGATCTCCCCCCGCTGGAAGACCATCAGGGTAGGAATGCTGCGAATGCCATAGCGACCTGCGATGGCGGCCTCCTGCTCGGTATCGAGTTTCACGAAGCGAAGGCGGGGCTCAAGCTCCCGGGCGACCTCCTGAAAGACGGGGGCAAACTGCAGGCAGGGGCCACACCAGCTTGCCCAAAAGTCCACCACCACCGGGATGTCGGACTGGATCAGGGCATCGAAGCTGGCCTGACGCCCCGCCACCGGACTTTGTTCGAAGAGGGGGTGACGGCAGCGGCCACACTTCGCGTTTGAGTCTTCTTTTTCGACAGGCAGGCTGTTGCGGGTAAAGCATTGGCTACAATAGGTGGTGACAAGTGACATAATTGCTTCCTTATTTCATGGCCCGGCAACATCTTTATTGCAATCAGAGCGCTGACTAACGGTAACATAGCACTCAGTGGTTTTTCACAGTTGGCCTCCGGCCGTGACCTGATGTCACCGGATGGCCGACCATGACATGAGAATCGAGACGGGATGAAGAGTGTTGCACGGGCCAATCGTGTTGTCTTTGGCCTTATCATCGTATCGCTGGTGGGCTTTTCTGCCTATTGCTGGCAGTTGCTCAGCCAGCAGCAGCGTGCCTTCGATTTGAGCGTGGCGGCTGAGATGGTGCTCAATCGGGTCAATACCGATACCGTCTATCTGCTGGGGCGCGAGAAGGCCAGCGATGGCAGCGTACAGCAACGCCTGAGCCTGCTTTCCAGTCACCTGGACAGGTTCGTCAGGCTGGTGCACGAGGATCCGGAGTCGGTGGACGACCCCGGCTCCCAGGCGTTGCAGCGGGACATCGACGGTTATCTGCTGGATCTCGCCAGGCTCTACACCATGGAGATGACCATCGAGTATCTGGCTCCCCGCTTCCAGGGCCAGCTCAAGGCGTTGCAAGGCACCCTGCCGGTCGGTGAGGCGCAGTACCGCGACCTGACCGAACTCATGCGCCTGCACCACTACCTCCGACGCAGCTGGGATCAGAACGAGCAGCGGCAACTGTTGCAACTCCAGCAGCACCTGCTTGACCGCTATGGCGAGCAGCCGAGGGTCGCGACCCTCGTCCGGCTGGGCCAGGAGTTCAATCAGCAGGTGATGGAGTACCATCGCCTGCGCAATCAGGTGGTGGAGATGAAGGGGCTGAGCTCGCTGCCCGCCTGGAAGCAGAGCAAGCTGGAGCGGGCCTCCTCCCTCAAGAGCCGCTTCTACCTGATGGTGCTGGGGGGGGCGCTGCTCTGCTTCTCGCTGGTGGCCGCGACCCTGTGGCGTCGCAACCAGAAGCTGAGCGAGCTCTCTCGCCATGCCGCGCTGCTGGCCCAGGCCAAGAGCGACTTCCTGGCCAACATGAGCCACGAGATCCGCACCCCCATGAATGCCATCATCGGCTTCAGCGCCCTGGCACTGCAAACCAGTCTGGATCCCCAGCAGCGGGACTATCTCAACAAGATCAAATCCTCGTCGGACACCTTGCTGCTGCTCATCAACGACATTCTGGATCTCACCAAGGTGGAGTCCGGCAAGTTGACCCTGGAGGAGATCGACTTCGATCTCAGCGAGCAGCTCGACTCCCTCGCCGCCATGTTCGCGGATCTGGCGGAGCGCAAGCACATCGAGGTCATCATCAACAAGTCTCCCGCCGTGCCCGACTTTCTGCGCGGGGATCCGCTGCGCCTCGGTCAGGTACTGGTCAACCTGGTGAACAATGCCATCAAGTTCACCGAGCGGGGCGAGGTGGAGGTGGCCATCACCCTCACCAGCCAGCATCCCATGCGGGTCTGTTTCAGCGTGCGGGATACCGGCATCGGCATCGCCCCGGAGAAGCAGGCCCAGCTGTTCCAGCCCTTTACCCAGCTGGAGGCGGGCAATACCCGTAAATATGGCGGCTCCGGGCTTGGCCTCAACATCTCCCAGCGCCTGGTGGGGCTGATGGGCGGGGAGATCACCGTGCAGAGCAAGCCCGGGGTGGGCTCCACCTTCCTGTTCGAGATCCCCATCTCCCAGGCGGTGTACGGGGTCTCGGGGCGCCGGGTCTTCTTCGATCACCAGCCCCTGATCCTGATGATGGATGACAACGAGCTGGTGCTGGAGCTGGCCAAGGACATCCTGGGGCGGGCGGGGGCGTCCGTCATCACGGTCAACAGCCTCTCCCGCGCCCGTCAGGTGCTGCGGGAAGAGGGGCATCACATCCGCCTCGCCATCCTCGACTGGCGCATGGGTCAGGAGGATGGCCTGGACTTGGCCCTCGAGATGTACCAGCACAGCCAGTGGCGGCGCTTGCCTGTCCTGATGACCAGCGCCTGGTCCAGGGAGGGGCTGCACGGGCGGATGGAGAGCATGGGACTGACCCATTTCCTGGCCAAACCCATGACCGAAAACGCCTTGCTGGCCAAGGTGGACGAACTGCTCAACGGCAGCTCCCATGACAGCAAGGTCCGCCAGGCGGAGGCCCAGGGGGATCAGCAGCAGTTCCGGGAGCTGCTGCGCGGTACCCGGGTGCTGCTGGCCGAGGACAACCGGGTCAACCAGCAGCTCATTCTGGAGTACCTGCGCCGGGTGGAGGCCAAGGTCACCGTGGTGGACAACGGCCGCGAGGCGGTGGAGCAGGTGGCGGAGCAGCCGTTTGACGTCATCCTTATGGATCTGCAGATGCCGGTGCTGGACGGGCTGGATGCCACCCGCCAGATCCGCAAGATGGTGGACAAGCATGATGTGCCCATCATCGCCCTCACCGCCAGCGCCATGCCGGGGGACAGGGAGCGCTGCCTTGGCGTCGGCATGAACGGCTATGTCACCAAGCCGGTGAGCAAGCTCGATCTCTACAACAACCTGCTGCAATGGGTGAAGAGCAGCGGCGGGGAGCCCAAGGTGCCCATCGAGGTCAAGCCGCCGGCCCTCATGGGCGTGCTGGATCTGGAGGATGCCCTGCGCCGGCTGGAGCATGACAGGGAGGCGCTGCAGATCCTCTTCAAGCTGTTCCTCTCCGAGCACAAGGACGATCTGTGGGACATCCGCACCGCCCTGCGTCGCCAGCAGCCCGAAGTGGCGTGCCGCTTGCTGCATACCCTGAAGGGGGTCTCGGCCAACATCTCCGCTTCCCGCCTGCAACTGCTGGCCGGGGAACTGGAGTGGCGGCTGCGGCTGCAGGAGGAGCTGAGCGAGGGGGAGCTCAACCAGTTGCAGCAGGTCTTTACCCAGACCCGGGAGGAGGTCTCCCACTTCCTGCTCACCGGGGAGCAGCAGGAGTCGGTCGCTTTCCCGTTTTCGCCCCCCGACAAGCGGCTCTGAGGGAGGGCAAGATAGCAATCGTTCTCAAGTCACCCGCTTCAGGCTATGATGACCCACTCGTTCGCCCCCGCCAGGGGGCGATTGTATTGAGCTTCTCTTCATGATCACGCGGCAGCGCGCCGCGACCAAGGACTTCTCTGTGAGCGTATTTTTGCGGCTTGGCTGGTTTTTCAAGGATCAGTGGCGGCGTTATCTGGTGGCCATCTCCCTGCTGATGCTGGTGGCCCTGTTGACCGTGATCCCCCCCAAGGTGGTGGGCTGGGTGGTGGATGGCATCGCCAAGGGTGACCTGGACAGCGGCACCCTGACCGGCTATCTGGCGGGGCTTTTTGGCCTGGGACTGCTTATCTACCTGCTGCGCTACGTGTGGCGGGTCATGCTGTTCGGTGCCTCCTACCGGTTCGCCTACGTGCTGCGCAACCGGCTGTTCAGCCACTTCACCCGCATGAGCCCGGATTTCTACCAGCGCCACCGCACCGGTGATCTGATGGCCCACGCCACCAACGACATCCAGGCGGTGGAGATGACCGCAGGGGAAGGGGTACTGACCCTGGTGGACTCCTTCATCGTCGGCATCCTGGTGCTCTCCATCATGTGCAGCCAGTACTCCTGGCAGCTGACCCTGCTCTCCCTGCTGCCCCTGCCGGTGATGGCCTTCTTCATGAACCGCTTCGGGACCCAGATCTACAAGGAGTTCAAGGCGGCTCAGGGGGCCTTCTCCCGCCTCAACAACAAGACCCAGGAGGCCCTCTCCGGGGTGCGGGTGCTCAAATCCTACGCGGTCGAATCCCTAGAGGACGAGGGCTTTGCCGAGCTGACCCGTCAGGCGGGGGAGCGCAACATGGCGGTGGCCCGCATCGACGCCAAGTTCGACCCCGTGATTTACCTGTGCATCGGCTGCTCCTATTTTCTGGCTGTCGCAGGGGGCAGCGCCCTGGTGCTGCAAGACAAGCTGACTCTGGGGGAGCTCACCAGCTTCACCATGTACCTCGGCCAGCTCATCTGGCCCATGTTCGCCATCGCCTGGCTGTTCAACATCATCGAGCGGGGCAGCGCCGCCTACTCGCGCATCGAAAGCCTGCTGGGGGAGCACAGCGACATCGAGGAGCCGGCCCATCCCATGGCGCTGGCCTCGGCCTTTCCCCTGCGGGTGCTGGGGCTGGGCTACCGGCTGGAGCAGCGCACCCTGTTGCAGGGGGTGGATGTCACCCTGCAGGCTGGCGCCATGCTGGGGATAGTGGGACGCACCGGGGCAGGCAAGAGCTCCCTGCTCAAGCTGCTGATGCGCCTGGCCAACCCCACGGCCGGGGAGATCCGCATGGGGGAGGTGCCCATCTCGCAACTGTCGCTGGGTGAGCTGCGCAGCCAGTTTGCCTATGTGCCCCAGGAGCCGTTTCTGTTCTCCACCACCATCGCGGCCAACATCGCCCTGGGCCGCCCCGAGGCGAGCCGGGAGGAGATTGAGCGGGTGGCGCGCATCGCCTGCGTTCACGACGACATCAGTCGCTTCCCCAAAGGGTATGAAACCGAGGTGGGAGAGAAGGGGGTGACCCTCTCCGGCGGTCAGAAGCAGCGTCTGGCCATCGCCCGCGCCCTGCTGCTGGATGCCCCTATCCTGGTGCTGGATGACGCCCTCTCGGCGGTGGATGCCCACACCGAGCAGCAGATCCTGCTGGCCCTCAAGGTCCACAAGCGCACCCTGGTGCTGGTGAGCCACCGCATGACGGCGGTGGAGCAGGCGGACGAGATCCTGGTGCTGGAGCAGGGAGCGATCAGCGAGCGGGGCCGTCACGAGACCCTGATGGCCAGGAACGGCTGGTACGCGGACATGGTCCGTTACCAGCGCCTGGAGCAGGACGTGGAGGAGAGCCTGTGAACAGGATGACAAGACCCCAGGCACCCCTCACCCCTCTCCCGACTCCCGCGAGCGGAGAGGGGAGCAAAGAGAGTCAATTTCCGTGGAACGTTGCGCTGGAGGCCAGTCTGTGAATCCAACCATCAAACGGCTGCTCGCCTACTGCGCCAGCTACCCCCGCTGGCTGGTGCAGGCGGGCATCTGCCTGCTGCTCGCCACCGGCGCCGAGGTGGCGGGCCCCTTGCTCATCAAGCTCTTCATCGATGACTACCTGGCGCCGCGCCGGCTGGAGTGGGGCATCATCGCCGCCCTTGCCGCCGGTTATCTGGGGTTGCAGGTGTTGTCGGCGGCCGGCTTCTATCTGCAATCCCTGCGCTTCAACCGCATCGCCCAGGCGGTGGTGCAGCGTCTGCGCGAGCAGGTGTTCGCCACAGCCATCCGCCTGCCTGCCCGCTATTTCGACAAGCACCGCTCGGGCTCCCTCATCTCCCGCATCACCAACGACACCGAGGCGATCATGAACCTCTATGTCCAGGTGATAGGGCTCCTGGTGCAAAAAGTGGTGCTCCTGTGCGGCATCCTGCTCTCCATGGCGCTGCTGGATCTGCGCCTGATGCTGGTGTGCGCCACCCTGCTGCCGGCGGTGGGAGCCGTGATGTGGCTCTATCAGAAACTGAGCGTGCCCGTGGTGCGGGCGACCCGATCCTTGCTCTCCGACATCAACAGCCGTCTCAACGAGTCGTTGCAGGGGATGCCGGTGATCCAGGCCATGGTGCAGGAGCGCCACTTCGCCAACGCCTTTGCGGGGGTGAACCAGCAGCACTGGCAGGCGCGGATCAAGAGCCTCAAGATCAACGGCATCCTGCTGCGCCCCCTCATCGATCTCTTCTACATGATGGTGCTCATCGGTCTGCTGGCCCTGTTTGCCCACGAGGGGCTGAGCACGGCGGGGGCCATTCAGGTGGGGGTGCTTTACGCCTTCATCAGCTATCTGGGGCGGATGATCGAGCCCCTCATCGAGATGACCAACCAGCTCAACCAGTTGCAGCAGGCCATGGTGGCGGGGGAGCGGGTATTCGCCCTGCTCGATGAAACCCGCGAGAGCACCGACGGGGAGGTGCGCTCCCTGGAGGGACGGGTACGCTTCGACGGGGTGGGCTTCTCCTACGACGGGGAGCAGCAGGTACTGCAAGATGTGAGCTTTGCCACCCGGCCGGGCCAGATGCTGGCGCTGGTGGGCCACACCGGCAGCGGCAAGTCCACCATCATCAGCCTGCTGATGGGTTTCTACCCCCTGGATCGGGGGAGCATCCACTTCGATGATCACCCCATGAACGACCTGGCCCTCTCGGCGGTGCGCCGCAGCATCGGCCTGGTGCAGCAGGATCCTTTCATCTTCGTCGGCACCCTGGCCGAGAACCTGCGCCTTGGGCGTGACGGCATCGAGGATGGGCGGCTCTGGCAGGCTCTGGAGGAGGTGCAGCTGGCCGATTTCGTGCGCCGCCTGCCCGATGGCCTGGCCACCCTGATGGAGGAGGGGGGCAAGAACCTCTCCGCCGGCCAGCGCCAGCTGCTCTCCTTTGCCCGCGCCCTGGTGGGGGATCCGCGCATCCTCATCCTGGACGAGGCGACCGCGAGCGTGGACTCCCAGACCGAGCTCGCCCTCTCCCAGGCGCTCTCGGCGGCGCGCCGTGGCCGCACCACCATCGCCATCGCTCACCGCCTCTCCACCATAGTGGATGCCGATGAAATCCTGCTGCTCTCCCGCGGGGGGGTGAGCGAGCGCGGCACCCATGGCGAGCTGATGGCGCTGGGAGGACACTATGCCCAGCTGTTCGAGATGCAGAGCCAGGGGGCCTGGCTTGAAGAGAAACGGGCCTGAGGCCCACCTAAAAAAACAGCCGGCATCTGCCGCAATGCTGTTCACTTAAGAGAATTTGAGTTCCAGTCCACGTAGTATCAGGGCTAAAAAATGGTTCATCGCGGCTTTCCGGGGAAGGCCGCCTTGATTTTCAGAAAAAAGTATTCTGAGTCCCTAAATCCAT
>NZ_JAPDBQ010000121.1:0-13029 GCF_027705325.1 Aeromonas sp. QDB18 | reverse complement strand
AAAGAGCGACGCAGCTTTTGGCTGCTGCGGGAGTGGCATTCTACTCAACCGCCTTCTCGAGTCAAGCCTTATTTTCACAGGCTTTTCGAGGCTACCGACTTAGGCTTTGCGTTGACGCTTGCCCTGTCGATGGAGGCGGATTATAGGGAGCTGAAACTTTCTGGCAAGGGCAATTTCGCATAAAATTCGCATTTTCAGCTCAACCGCTCACCAATCAACCAACACGGTGATTTAATGCTCTGACAGGGTTCCGTATGCAGGCACCCTCTACGCCTTGCAGGCTCAAGGAGGTCAGCAGATCAAGGTTGTATCGAATTGCCTTTCCCGAACACCATAACCATGGTGATCGGGATCCGGCCTTCGGGTAACATAGCGCCCCTTTGCGATTCTCACACTCTTGGGCTTTGGAGAGTTTAATGCCTTTTGCACTTGGCCAGCGTTGGATTAGTGATACAGAGACGGATCTGGGGTTGGGGACTGTCGTTGCTGTTGAAGGACGCATGGTTACCCTGTTGTTTCCGGCTACCGGTGAAAACCGTATGTATGCCAAAGAAGAGGCGCCGGTGACCCGGGTCAGCTTCAATGTGGGCGATCAGATTGCCAGTCACGAAGACTGGACCATGACGGTCGACGAAGTGCAGGAGAGAGACGGCCTGCTTATATATGTAGGTGTGCGCACCGACAACGATGAGCCCGTAGCCCTCAAGGAAGTGTTCCTCAACAACTTCATCAAGTTCAACAAGCCGCAGGATCGCCTGTTCGCCGGCCAGATCGACCGGATGTCCCGCTTTACCCTGCGCTACGAGGCGTTGATCAACCAGCACCAGCGCCGTCGCAACCCGACTCGCGGCCTGGCCGGTGGCCGGGTCAGCCTGATCCCGCACCAGCTCTATATCGCCCATGAAGTGGGTCATCGCTACGCCCCGCGCGTGCTGCTGGCCGATGAGGTAGGTCTGGGCAAGACCATCGAAGCGGGCATGATCATCCATCAGCAACTGCTCTCCGGCCGCGCCCATCGGGTGCTGATCCTGCTGCCCGAAACCCTGCAGCACCAGTGGCTGGTCGAGATGCTGCGTCGCTTCAACCTGCACTTCTCCCTGTTTGACGAGGAGCGCTGCATCGAGGCGTTCGCCGATGCGGAGAACCCCTTCGAGACCGAACAGCTGGTGATCTGCAGCCTCGACTTCCTGCGCAAGAAGCGTCGTCGCTTCGAGCAGGTGCTGGAAGCCGAGTGGGATCTGCTGGTTGTCGACGAAGCGCACCATCTGGAGTGGAGTGAAGAGGCGCCGAGCCGTGCCTATGAGATGGTGGAAGCGCTGGCCGAACAGGTGCCGGGCGTGCTGCTGCTGACTGCGACCCCGGATCAGCTGGGCCACCAGAGCCACTTTGCCCGTCTGCGCCTGCTCGATCCCGAGCGTTTCTACGACTACGAGGCCTTCCTCGCCGAGGAGCAGGCCTACGGTCAGGTCGCGAGCGCAGCCCAGGAGCTGCTGGATGGCGAGACCCTGAGCGATGAAGCCAGACAGACCCTCGCCAGCCAGCTGGAAGGGTTGGACTTGAGCGATGCCGCCGCCCGCCAGCAGGCGGTCGCCAAGCTGCTGGATCAGCACGGCACCGGCCGGGTACTGTTCCGCAACAGCCGCGCCAATATTCAGGGCTTCCCCGAGCGTCACCTCAACGTCTACCCCATGCCGCTGCCGGAGCAGTACAAGACTGCCATCAAGGTGATGGGCATGATGGGTGGCAACGGTGGCGATCTGCAGACCCGTGCCCTGCGCTACCTCTACCCCGAGAAGATCTTCCAGCAGTTCGAAGGCGATAACGCCACCTGGACCCAGTTTGACCCGCGCGTCGAATGGTTGCTGGAACTGCTGCTCTCAGCCCGCCAGCAGAAGGTGTTGGTGATCTGCTCCGAAGCGGCGACCGCCATCGCGCTGGAAGAGGCACTGCGTACCCGTGAAGGGATCCGTGGTGCCGTGTTCCACGAAGGGATGTCGATCCTAGAGCGGGACAAGGCCTCCGCCTATTTTGCCCAGCAAGAGGGTGGCGCCCAGGTGCTGCTCTGCTCCGAGATCGGCTCAGAGGGTCGCAACTTCCAGTTTGCCAACCATCTGGTGCTGTTCGATCTGCCTCTCAACCCGGATCTGCTGGAACAGCGTATCGGCCGACTGGATCGTATCGGTCAGCAGAATACCGTCGAGATCCACGTTCCCTATCTGGAAGGGACTGCCCAGCGCGCCCTGCAGCTCTGGTATCACGATGGTCTGGACGCGTTCGAGCAGACCTGCCCGACTGCACGCCCGGTATTCGAAGCGGTACGTGAAGAGCTGTTCGAGCTGCTGGCCGCCAACACCGGCGATCAGGCGGCCCTCGATGCCCTGCTGGTCAAGACCCGCGAACTGCACGAGCCGCTCAAGGCCCAGCTGGAACAGGGCCGCGATCGCCTGCTGGAGATCCACTCCAGCGGTGGCGCCGCCGCTCAGCAACTGGTCGACAAGCTGGCCGCCGAAGATGACGACACCGGCATGATCTCTTTCGCCCTCAAGATGTTCGACGAGATCGGCGTCAATCAGGATGACCGTGGCGAGAACGCGCTGGTGCTGACCCCCGGGGATCACATGCTGGTCTCCAGCTTCCCGGGCTTGCCGCAAGACGGCATGACCATCACCTTCGATCGCAACACAGCCCTGTCGCGTGATGACATGGCGCTGCTCTCCTGGGATCATCCCATGATGCGCGGCGGTATCGACCTGATCCTGGGCTCCGAGATCGGTGCAACCTCGGTCGCACTGCTCAAGAACAAGGCGCTGCCCATCGGCTCCATCCTGCTTGAGCTGATCTTCGTTGCCGAGTCTGCGGCCCATCCCCAGCTCCACCGCTTCATGCCGCCGACGCCAATCCGTCTGCTGATGGACAAGAACGGCCAGAATCTGGGTGAGAAAGTGGCGTTCGATGCCTTCAACCGTCAGCTGACTCCGGTCAATCGCCACCTCGGCAGCAAGCTGGTCACCGCGTCCCAACCGGTGATCCACGGTCTGATTGGCAAGGGGCAAGCCATTGCCGAAGAGCTGAAAGCCGGGATTGTCGACAAGGCCCGCACCCAGATGGCGCAGACCCTGCAGCAGGATCTGGACAGGCTGGAAGCACTCAAGGCGGTCAACCCGAACGTACGCGACAGCGAACTGGATTATCTGCGCAATCTGCAGGCAGAATTGCACCACCTGATCGATCAGACCCAACTCAAGCTGGATGCAATCCGCTTTATCGTGGTCACCCATAACTGACAAGGTACTGACCGACAGCGGCCAGACCCAGCTCAAACTGGATACCCAAGGCCGCTTTGTCGTGGTTACCCATAACTGATGGGGGCTTGCCCCCACCTTCTGATGCGAGACATTTATGTTTGAATACTCACCGCCTCTGGAACCCTGGCTCGATATCCTGTTCAAGGACAAGGACATCATGGTGGTCAACAAGCCCACTGGCCTGCTAAGCGTCCCCGGGCGCGGCCCCGAGAATGAAGACAGCGTCCTGCATCGGGTGAAACAGCAACACCCCAAGGCGGCGGCAGCTCATCGCCTCGACATGTCCACCACAGGCGTCATTGTCATTCCTCTCAATCCCAACTCTCATCGGGAGCTGAGCCGACAATTTCGCGAGCGGGAGACCGAGAAACACTACCTCGCCTGGGTGTGGGGCGAGCCGGAAGCAGAGTCGGGTCAGGTCGATCTGCCGCTCTGCGTCGACTGGCCCAATCGCCCGAAACAGAAGGTGGATCACGAAGAGGGGCGTCACGCCCTGACCCTGTGGCAGAAACTGAAAGTGGAGAACGGCAACAGCCTGATCAAGCTGACCCCCATCACAGGTCGCTCCCACCAGCTGCGCGTCCATATGCTGGAGCTGGGGCATCCGATCCTGGGTGACAACCTCTATGCTCATCCGGATGCGCTGGCGGCGGCACCCCATCTCTACCTGCATGCGGCCATGCTGACTATCAGCCACCCCCGCAGTGGCGAGCGGATGACCTTCGAGGCGCCAGCCCCTTTCCCGGTCTGAGCCTGACAGGTAACTGCCAAATAAAAAGAAAGCCCCCATCGAGAGATGGGGGCTTTTTTATCGCTCAGACGCGGATATCGATATTGCTTCCGAGGGAAGCGCTGGCCGATGTCGGCGCAGCCGGAGCGGATTGCGCTGCGGTTTGCAGCAATTTCAGTGCGGATTCGCCTTCCTGGGTCTGCTGCTTTTTGGCCAGGCTGGCCACCATCAGTGCAGAACCGAACGACGCATTTGCAGAACTAGAAATATCCATTGTGTACCTCCTGCCAAGAGACTATCGGCCGGGACCGGTGAGACATGAGCCATATCGTTCAACGCAGATATGCCTTGTCCGGCGAGCGCCGGGCCAACCAGCGCTCTTCCATCTCCAGCAATGTCTGATAGGCCTTTTCAGCATGCTCCGGGCGACTGAACAGATATCCCTGCCCATACAGATGTATGTCGGTCAATGAGCGCAGCACATCGAGCTGCCCCTGGGTCTCGATCCCTTCACATACCAGTTTCTTGCCAAGCATGGAGCCCATACGGCAGATGTTGGCGACCAGTTCGGCCGCCTCAATGGAGGTGTCGATACCCTGGATGAAGGACCTGTCTATCTTCACCTTGCTCACCGGCAGCTTCTGCAGATAGCTGAGGGAGGAGTAGCCGGTGCCGAAGTCGTCAAGGGCCAGATGTACCCCCTGCTGGCTGAGATCCTGCATCAACTGCAGCGAGTTCTTGACCTCGCGCATGGTGGTGTCTTCCGTCACCTCCAGCACCAGGCTGGACGCAGGGATATGGTGCTCCATCAGCGCTCTGGCCACCAGCTTCAAGAGGTTGCGCTGGTACATGCCCGGGGAGATGTTCACGCACATCTGCAAGTCCACCAAACCCAGGTGCTGCCACTGATGCAGTTGTTCACATGCGGTATTCAATACCCAGCCACCCAGTTTCTCGGCCAGCTGGAACTCTTCCGCCACCTGGATCACCTCGTTGGGGGGAATAAAGCCAAGCTCGGGATGGCGCCAGCGCAGCAGCGCCTCCACGGCTTCACAGCGGCCACTTTCCAGATTGACGATGGGCTGGTAATAGAGCTCGAGCGCATTGTGCTCCAGCGCCATCACCATGTCAGACGCAAGATGCTTGCGCCTGGCCGTCTCGTTGAGCAGGGAACTGTCATAGATGACATAGGGAACATGGGTCTTGCGGCTGTGAGAGAGGGCCTGCTCCGCCCGGCTGAGCAACTCCTGGGTCTGGTTGCTGTCGGTCGGGAAGAAGGCGATACCAATACCGACCTCAAGCCGGAAAGGGTAGTTGTCGATGATGATGTCTTGCTTGATGGAGTGGAGCACTCTGGCCACGAGCTCTCTGACCTGACGAAGATCGCTCCCCTCCCGTTGCAGCATGGCAAGCTGATCTCCCCCCAAACGCGCCACCCACTCCCCGTTTTCGCACAGGGCGCGCAGCCGCTTTGCCACCTCCTGCAGCAGGAGGTCCCCTGTGTTGTAGCCAAACTTGCTGTTGATATCACGAAAGTCGTTGATGTCGACCAGCACCAGTCCGAAGGAGGTGTCACGGGTGACATAGGCATCCATCTTTTCCAGCAGCGCCAGCCGGTTGGCGAGCCCGGTGAGGGGATCGATCCTAGCGGTCCTGAAATGGCGCCTGGCTTCTCGCACCAGCAGGCCGCTGAGCAGAATGACGGACACCACCAGCCCCGACACCATGAACAACAGGGCATTGCGCAACTGGCCAAAACGCGCGTCGTTGCCCGTATAGACGTTGATGTTGTTCTGCATGACGGAAGCAAGAGAGTAAGAGAGGGGTTCCTGCAAGGGCGCCAGTGTCATCATGACTTGCTGGTAATCCGGCGTCCCCGGTTTGAGCCTGACCAAATCAGGCTCCAGCTTGCGGATACTGCTTTCGGTCAGTTTCACCAGCCGCAGCGTCTTCGGATTGTCCGCGAGGCTTTTTCTCAATTGGCCGCTCAGGAGGATGGGGGTACGACTCCAGAGAATGTCATAGCGGAGCAGCAGGGCTTCCTGGTCTATGCCACCATAGTGGTAAATCTCGACGGCATTGAGAAAGCGGCCCAGCTCGAGCTGCAACTGCATCAATGCCCAAGAGACGTCATAGGTGTACTTCTCCATCACCCGGGTCGCATTTTGTATCTGCACCAGGCAATAGAGGGTGCTACCCGTGAACAACAGAATGGATAGATAAAGAACGCCGAGTAAGGGCCAGGCCCTGGTCTTCGCTTTCACCCAGTACTCCCGTAAACCACCGTTTTTACTGCTGAATGTCGATCGCACTCAGTTGCCAGATCATCATGTCGGTGAACTCGGAACGCCTGAGTTCGGGATGCTGATCCAGCGGCAGGATAAACCAGAGCGGCCCCTTGTCACGTACCCGCATGGTCATCCCGTCATCCTGCCAGGCCAGGATAGGATCGTATTGCTTGACCTTATCCCAGTTGATCCGGATCTGGAAACTGTTCAGGGCGGTGAGCGTGATGCTCTTGCCGTTGGCCTTCACCTCCGTCAGCACGTCCGCCAGTTTCGGCCCCACGTATTTGTGCGGTTTGTCCACCCAGGGATTGCTCGTCACCACCTCATGCTGCGGCAGTGCCTGGATCATGGCCATATCGAACAGCACCTCTCCATCTGCCGGGTCGGCAGGGTCCAGATTCCCCGTCACCTTGAGAATGACCGGTCCCTGTGGTGTCGCCTGCGCCATGCCCGGCAAGGCCAGGGAAAGGAGTAACGGGAGAAGCCCTAAGTATCGCATGTTCACCTCAGATCATTTCACTATCAACAACTTCAGCTTAGTAGCACTAAAAAAAACGGCCCGCAAAAGCGAGCCGTTTGATGACTTGACGGGATTACATCATACCCATACCGCCCATGCCACCCATATCAGGCATGGCAGGTGCATCTTTCTTCGGCAGCTCGGAGATCATGCACTCTGTGGTGATCATCAGGCCGGCGACGGACGAGGCGAACTGCAGGGCAGAACGGGTTACCTTGGTCGGATCCAGGATACCCATGGCCAGCATGTCGCCGTATTGTTCGGTGTAGGCGTTGTAACCGTAGTTGCCTTCACCGTTCTTCACGGCATTGGCGATGACGGAGGCTTCTTCGCCGGCGTTGATGACGATTTGACGCAGCGGGGCTTCCATGGCGCGCAGGGCAACCTTGATGCCGACGTTCTGGTCTTCGTTGTCACCACGCAGGGAGGCCAGCTTGGCAGCAACGCGCACCAGCGCTACACCACCACCGGCAACCACGCCTTCTTCCACGGCTGCGCGAGTGGCGTGCAGGGCATCGTCAACACGGGCTTTCTTCTCTTTCATTTCAACTTCAGTGGCAGCACCCACCTTGATCACGGCAACACCGCCGGCCAGCTTGGCCACGCGCTCTTGCAGCTTCTCACGGTCGTAATCGGAAGAGGTCTCTTCGATCTGCTGACGGATCTGGGCCACGCGGCTTTCGATCAGGGCAGCATCACCCACGCCATCGATGATGGTGGTGTTCTCTTTGGTGATGACGATGCGCTTGGCACGGCCCAGATCTTCCAGGGTCGCTTTTTCCAGCTCCATGCCCACTTCTTCGGAGATCACGGTACCACCGGTCAGGATGGCGATATCCTGCAGCATGGCCTTGCGGCGATCACCGAAGCCCGGCGCCTTGACGGCGGCCACTTTCACGATGCCACGCATGGTGTTGACCACCAGGGTCGCCAGCGCTTCGCCTTCCACGTCTTCGGCCACGATGATCAGCGGTTTGCCCGCCTTGGCCACACCTTCCAGCACCGGCAGCATTTCGCGGATGTTGGAGACTTTCTTGTCCACCAGCAGGATGAAGGGGTCATCCAGCTCGACGGAGCCGGTTTCCGGCTTGTTCACGAAGTAAGGGGAGAGGTAGCCGCGGTCGAACTGCATGCCTTCTACCACCGCCAGTTCGTCGTCCAGGCCCTGACCGTCTTCCACGGTGATGACGCCGTCACGGCCGACCTTGTCCATGGCTTCGGCAATCAGCTTGCCGACCTTCTCGTCGGAGTTGGCGGAGATGGTGCCTACCTGGGCGATGGCATTGTTGTCGGCACAGGGAGTGGACAGAGCTTGCAGCTCGGCAACGGCAGCCACAACGGCCTTGTCGATACCACGCTTCAGATCCATGGGGTTCATGCCGGCGGCAACGGCCTTCAGGCCTTCGTTGACGATGGCTTGAGCCAGTACGGTGGCAGTGGTGGTACCGTCACCGGCGGCGTCATTGGCCTTGGAAGCGACTTCCTTGACCATCTGGGCACCCATGTTCTGGAACTTGTCTTCCAGTTCGATTTCACGAGCAACGGAGACGCCATCCTTGGTGATGGTCGGGGCGCCGAAGGACTTGTCCAGCACCACGTTGCGGCCTTTCGGGCCCAGGGTCACCTTGACGGCATCGGCCAGGATGTTGACGCCTTCCAGCATTTTGATGCGAGCTTCGTTGCCAAACTTAACTTCTTTAGCTGCCATGTTCTTCAATCCTTAAATCAATTCGGGAAAAGAGGGAGGGTGATTACTCTTCGACAATCGCCAGGATGTCGGTCTCGGACAGGATCAGTACGTCCTGGCCATCCAGCTTTTCGGTCTTCACGCCGTAGCCTTCGTTGAAGATCACCTTGTCACCCACCTTGACGGCCAGTGCTTTGACATCCCCATTGTCCAGAATTCGACCAGTCCCCACGGCAAGAACTTCACCACGGGTGGACTTCTGGGCCGCAGTGCCAGTCAAGACGATGCCGCCAGCGGATTTGGCTTCAGCTTCGATGCGCTTGATGATGACGCGGTCGTGCAGTGGACGAATTTTCATCGATAACTCTCCCAAAATGAGTCTCTGTGTTGCTTGAGGAATGGCCGCAATCGGCCAAATTTGTCATGCCCCTGATCTGGGGCAACAGGGCTAGCCCTTCAAGGGCAAATACAAAAAAAATATTTTCACGTACTATGAACACCTTCGATGGATCACCCATCCCCAATCAGGAAGGCGGATGGAGACGGCCAGCATTCAGGCCCAAAGCACCTAGAGACTCTGCCTTGAGCCGACCCAATCCCATGCTGACCGCTCCCATGACGCCCATGCTGCTGCGCATGACGGGCCCCATGATCCTGGGCATCATCGCCATCCTGGCCTTCAACCTGGTCGATACCTTCTTCATCGGCATGCTGGGTACCCAGGCGCTGGCCGCCATCAGCTTCACCTTCCCGGTCACCTTCGTGGTCACCTCCCTGACCATGGGGCTGGGCGCGGGCCTGTGCGCCCTGCTCGGTCATGCCCTGGGGCAGGGTCGCCACGACGAGGCAGCCCGCATCACCACAGACTGCCTGTTCCTCGCCGTCATCCTGGTGAGTCTGCTTGCCGGACTGGGGGCAATGACCATTACCCCTCTGTTCACCCTGCTGGGGGCCAGCCCCGAGCTCATCTCCCTCATCCACGATTACATGCTCATCTGGTATCTGACCGTCCCCATGCTGGTCGTGCCCATGGTCGGCAATGCGGCCATCCGGACCACGGGGGATACCAAGACCCCCAGTCTGGTGATGGGGGTCGCCGGTCTGGTCAACGGCGTGCTGGATCCTCTGCTCATCTTCGGGCCGGGCCCCTTCCCCGAGTGGGGCATTCGGGGCGCCGCCATCGCCACCACCCTCTCCTGGCTGATGGCCATGCTGGTCAGCCTCTATATATTGCGCCACCGCGAGGGCCTGCTGCGCTGGCGCCTCTCCCCGCGCCCGCAGTTGCTGGCCCATTGGCGCACCCTGCTCCATGTGGCTGTGCCCGCATCGTTTACCAACATGCTCAACCCACTGGCCAACGCCGTGTTGATGATCATTTTCGCCGGGCTGGGAACCGAGGTGGTCGCCGCCTACGGCGCGGCATCCCGGGTCGAGGCCTTGCTGCTCATCGTGATGATGGCGCTCTCTTCCGTGCTGGCCCCCTTCATCTCGCAGAACTGCGGCGCCGGGAATCCGGCCCGAGCCAAGGCCGCCCTGCTGCTCTGCATGCGCTTCGCCCTGCTGTTCCAGCTTGGGGTCTACGTGCTGACCTGGCTTCTCGCACCCTTCATCGCCGATCTGTTCAGCGATCATCCGCAAGTGGTGCGACTCATCGTGCTCTATCTACATCTGGTCCCCATTGGCTACGGCTTTCAGGGCATGGTGATGCTGCTGGCCTCGGCGCTCAACGGCGTCAGGGCATCGGCGGTGTCACTGCTGATAAACGGCATCAGACTGTTTGCCTTCTTGCTGCCAGGGGCCTGGCTGGGGGCAAAACTGGGGGGAGAACAGGGGATCTATCTGGGGATGCTGCTGGCGAACCTGGCCGCCGGATTGCTGGCATGGGGGTATGCCCGCCACAGATTCGAGCGGCTGTGCCGTCAGGGGAGATCCTGACGGCACAGCCCGAGGCTCGCGATTACTCTTTGCGTTCGAACTCCCCTTCGATGGTGTTGCCACCGCCTCGCGGGGATTGTCCGGGCCTGTCATCGCCCGGGCCCGGTTCAAACGGCTGCTGGCGAGCCTGGAAGCCCCCCATCTGCATCCTGAACTGATTGCTGCCAATCAGCTTGTCGGCCAGCATGTTGCGCAGCCAGGGCTGCAGCAGCAGGATGCCGACAATATCGCTCACAAATCCCGGGATAATCAGCAACAAGCCCGCCAGCGCCAGCATCATGCCACCCATCACCTCGCGGCCGGGCATCTCCCCCAGCTGCATCTTCTGCTGGGCAGTGAGCAGGGTCTTGATCCCCTCGCTGCGCACCAGCGACGATCCCAGCACGACGGTCAGCACCAGCAAGCCAACGGTCGGCAAGGCCCCGATCACGGAGCCCACCTTGATCATGACGGTGAGCTCCAGCAATACCAGCCCGACCAACAACAGTAACAACTTGCCCATAGCAACCTCGGAGCGATGAATGAATGGACCCGGGGTGTCCGGTCGGCAGCCGCACATCGCTGATGCTGGCGCGCCGGGTTCAGGTCTTCTGACATTAAAATGGGGCTGGTTGATCATTTTTCAAGCCTCTCCTGCCGCAGGCGCCGGAATACGGATAAATATTTGTCCGCCCAACTGGGATTGAGGTGGTTGTTCTGTCAAAGTTAATCGCCCGATTGCAATATCTGTTTAATGACCACAAGAAATTTGAGGTTGCCTCAAATTTAGTGATCCAGGTCTAATACCGGATACCTCAATTGAGGTAACATCAACACCAGTCATTGCACAGGGAGCAACTGGCTCCCAACTGCCCCACCCGATGTGTGGTGCTTCAGGATGAAATGTGCGTAGGGAAATCGCGACCACTCGGTGAGGATCGTTTCCATTTATTTGATTTCTGAGGCATAACAATGAGCGACATCAAGAACGTCCGCATTGAAGAAGACCTGCTGGGCACCAAAGAAGTTTCCAACGACCTCTACTACGGCGTGCACACCCTGCGCGCTGTTGAAAACTTCAAGATCAGCACTCAGAAGATTTCTGACGTTCCCGAGTTTGTTCGTGGCATGGTCCTGACCAAGAAGGCGGCTGCACTGGCCAACGGTGAGCTGGGCACCATCCGTCCCGAGATCGCAGACAAGATTGTCGAAGCCTGCGACCTGATGCTGAACACCGGCAAGTGCTTCGATCAGTTCCCGGTCGATGTCTACCAGGGCGGCGCCGGTACCTCCGTCAACATGAACACCAACGAAGTGCTGGCCAACATCGCCCTCGAGCTGATGGGACTTGAAAAGGGTCGCTACGACGTCATCAACCCCAACGATCACGTCAACAAGTGCCAGTCCACCAACGATGCCTACCCCACCGGTTTCCGCGTGGCCGTGGTCAACAGCACCGACACCACCCTGCACGCTCTGGAAGCCCTCATCGCGGCCTTCGATGTCAAAGCCAAGGAATTCAAACATATCCTGAAAATGGGCCGTACCCAGTTGCAGGACGCCGTGCCCATGACCCTGGGTCAGGAGTTCCACGCCTTCGCCGTCACCCTGCGTGAAGAGATCAAATCCATCAAGCGTTGCCAGGAGCTGCTGCTGGAAGTGAACCTGGGCGCCACCGCCATCGGTACCGGTCTGAACACCCCGCCCGAGTACTCCGGTCTTGCCATCAAGCGTCTGGCCGAGATCACCGGTCGTGCCTACGTACCGGCAGAGGACCTCATCGAAGCGACCTCCGACTGCGGCGCCTATGTGATGCTGCACGGTGCGGTCAAGCGCCTGGCCATGAAGCTCTCCAAGATCTGTAATGACCTGCGTCTGCTCTCCTCCGGCCCGCGCACCGCGCTCAAAGAGATCAACCTGCCGGAAATGCAGGCTGGCTCCTCCATCATGCCGGCCAAGGTCAACCCGGTCATTCCGGAAGTGGTCAACCAGTCCTGCTTCAAGGTATTCGGCAACGACGTCACCATCACCTTCGCCGCCGAGGCCGGTCAGCTGCAGCTGAACGTCATGGAGCCGGTGATCGGTCAGGCCATGTTCGAATCCCTGAGCCTGATGGAAAAAGCCTGCATCTCCCTGCGCGAGAAGTGCGTGGAAGGCATCACCGCCAACCCGGACATCTGCATGAACCACGTGCTGAACTCCATCGGCATCGTGACCTACCTGAACCCCTTCATCGGTCACCATGAAGGCGACATCGTCGGCAAGATCTGTGCCCAAACCGGCAAGAACGTCCGCGAAGTCGTGCTGGAACGCGGCCTGCTGACCGCCGAACAGCTGGACGAGATCCTCTCCATCGAGAACCTGATGAACCCGCAATACAAAGCCAAGCGTTACACCCGCGAAGCCACCGTATAAGCGAGCAGATGGGCCGGGGTTATCCCGGCCCATTTAAAGTCAATTCCCGAGCGGTCTCCCCACAGCCCCATCGGGAATTGGCTTTTCAGCCTAACAGGGCCGACGCATGATCATTCTTTGCGCTAGTTGATCAAGTATCGATCAGTTGAGCGGCGCCAAGTACGATTTTA
>NZ_JAPDBQ010000120.1:0-13310 GCF_027705325.1 Aeromonas sp. QDB18 | reverse complement strand
TGGCGATAAAATTAGATCACAAACGAAGCCTTTTTTATATCTATTTCAATTGGTTGGCGCTAAAGATCCTGTACATGATCTACTTATAGAGATTGACTTTATTGTGTTTTCGGTCGAATACAAGTAAATTTGTGGTTAATGGACTAGAATTTGTTGTGTTTTTGGAGTGGATGTGAACATTGTAGATGCTCTTGTTGTCAAGAGGTTAATGAACGTTGGTGATGAAACTGTTCTGTCCATCTTAAAGTTTTCAGCGTATAGCGGAGTGGCAACACTCGAAGAACTGGCACACCACTCCTCCAATCTAAAAATATCAAACGGTAAATCTCGAGCAACTCTCGAAAGCTTCTTAGATACTGCGAACTTCCAAGCTCTTAGGGTCGAAGTACAAGCTGAGATTGATTCGTTCAAAAATAAAGGTGTTGAGATTGTTCTCTTCGGTACGAAAACCTATCCAATTGCGTTATACGGTCTCCCGAAACCTCCTCCTTTTCTATACTGCAAAGGCAATCTGAACCTCTTAGATAATAGGCTTTCATTAGCGGTTGTAGGCACTCGTGAAAACACCCCCAAGGGGGAAACCATAACGATTAAAACTATTCAAAAGTTTGCGACTTATGGCTTCACGATAGTCAGTGGACTTGCACTGGGTATCGATACAATTGCTCATCGCGCGGCATTAGACGCCAAAACACCAACGATTTCTGTTCTTGTCGATGTGGAGTCTATTTCTCCCGCAAGTAATCGGAAACTCGCTAAGGAAATATTGGACGAGGGCGGACTTCTAGTTGCAGAGAATGCACCAGGAACCAAAGCAATACCTGCGTTCTTTGCTAAGCGAGACAGGATACAAGCAGGTTTATCTACTGCCGTCTTTGCTATTGAAACTTCGATAGATGGTGGGACGATGCACGCAGTCAAATCTGCTATCTCTATGATGCGTCCTGTCTTCGTTCCTGACGCACATAAAGCTAAGTATCCAGATCTTACTATCAAGGCAATTTCAGGAACTCAACAGCTAGTTAACGAAGGGAGAGCGATACCCTACACGAGCGAATCTTATGAAGATATTCGTCTTCAATTAGAAGATATCGCGAGTTCATTTGGGTCGTTGAAAGCAAAAGGTGGCCTGCTGTGATAAGGGTCATCATCCTCGATCTTGATGACACGCTTATTGATACATCAAGCCTCGAACCACTTCGGTCAGCTGGCCGATGGAGAGACATACCCAGGTACTTTAATGGTTGTGTCATCTATCAGGACGTTGTCGGCCTTGTTACAACGGCTCGGTCGGTTGGAATCAAGGTTGCTATCTTCTCGAATGCGCCTTCGAACTACGTTCAGGGGCTACTCAAACACTTCAGTATCACTGTTGACTATGTAGTAGCCTACCATGATGTAACGCAGCATAAGCCGAGCCCTGAGGGCGTTACTCGTATTCTCGAGTACTTCGGTGTTAGCGCCGACGAGTCAATTTATTTAGGAGATAGTAACCTAGATCGAGGCGCTGCTTCCAATGCAGGAGTTGAGTTTTTCTCCGTAGATTGGGGTTCTGCCTCGGAGATCGATTCGTCACATAAGGGAATAAGCGGTCTCTCCGAGCTTATTGGAAAAAACTCGACGCGGAGCTCCGCAAGAACTGGACGTTCTGAGTTAATACAATCTGGGAATAAACTTCATCTGGGATTCTATTTAGATGGTATCAAACAGGAAGTTTGGTCTTTCAAAGATAACAAGAATACTTCTGTTCGCCGCTGGGTTAACAAGACTGTTGAGCTAGCTCCTTCATTCCCAGCCATAGATATAGTTGTTCGAGCGTTAGGTCACGCTGAGCTTAGGGCTGAAGATGGCGATAAAGCATTAGATACCTTGGGCAAATCGCTGGCTGTTGCTTTAGGGGCTTCTTACCAACCTAAGATATTAGAGAAAGATCACGTATTAGATAAATCGACTAATTGCACTGCAGCACAAAGACTCCACCAGGTCAGAGGTGCCTATAAAGCCGATTTTGATTCAATAGAAGCTAATTCAAATCCGACATTTCTGATCGTTGACGACGTATTAACTTCGGGGGCTACAACTGATGAGATAACACGCTGTCTATCTCAAGCTTTTCCGAATTCAAGTATTTACATTTTTACGTTGGTTAAAACTCTCTATAGATTGGAACTAGGCACTGACAGCCAAGAACAACAACACAATAACCAACTGTTTTCAGATTTGTACAACCCAATCATCGACTCGCTGGCGGACGAAAGTGAACTATCTAGACATGTCAGGTCGAAGTCTAGTAGCAGGCTTGTAAGCAAGAAGTTTTCTGCTAACTACGCGAGAACCAACCATAACTTCATTTTCCACAATCTTCTCCAGTATTCTATCTCGTCTGAAGCGGCGTCTGGACAGCTATTTGCAGCAATTCAAGTTCTTAAGAATATGCTTCAGAGAGGGAAGCCAACAATAGCCTCGCGGAAACTGAGGAAGGCATTTGGCATTGAACTGGAGAAGAGCGGTCTTAATACATCAGCTCAGGCTCTTGTGTCAGATAAGCCAGTTTTTTGGAATAGATTGATTCGAGGCAACAAGCATTCTGGGTACTACCCAGCGAAAAGGTTTTTTGATGAGCTGATTCCAAAGTATTTCGGTGAGTACATTTTTGTAAAACAACTAATGCTCCCTGAAGTTCAGATTTACGATATGACTCAGGTCTACGTTGAACAATTCCAGAACCAACAGGTAGATTTTTACATTCCTCAAGTTGGTTTAATTATTGAGATAGATGGTCAACAGCACCAAAATTCTCAGCATTTAGATGAGATGAGGGATGCGTTTACTGAAACCTTGGGACTGAAGACAGTTCGTTTCACTGTTCAAGAAGTGGCATCTGAGAATCAGTCATTTATCAGTAAGATAAATTCGATTATTTCTCAAATTCAGATCGTTGATAGTCTAGAGCGAAATGGTGTCCTAACGCCTCCTAATGGTATTTCTTTATTGAATTACCAAGAGGCTTATGAAAATGGAGTCGATGTTACTGACTCGCGATTGAGGCTGACCTCGGCGTTGCGTTTCCAGATACTGTTATTAGAGCTTCTTGAACGAGGTCAGATCAGACTAGGGGAGTTGAAAAAACTATTCATAGTCAATCGTGATGGAACTGATTTTGCTGAAGCGGCACTGGACGACCTGAACGATTTGTTATCGAATCTCTTTCGTCTCATCGGTATTGAAGAAAGGCGAATTGAAGTTGCACTGTTCGAATCAGATGAGCTTCCGAACGAACGGTCTGGTGAAAATATATTCATCGACTTCAGCTTACTGGAGCGTTATGACGATTCCTTTCAAGTTAACCAAGACGTCATATATTCACGTACGGATTACTTCGATTTCTATCGAAACTTCGAAGATTCTGATGCTGTTTCAATAGAAACCAGTCAATTGATTGACTATGACTTTTTCGAGCTTTCATGTAGTAACCCCATTACCTACAAGCTAGATCTTAGCCCAGGCAGCGAGCAGCGAGAGTCGCTGAGATACTTCCTCAGCAACCTGTTTCTACCATACCTAGAGGATGTAGATTTCAGGGAAGGGCAGGTTGGTATCATAGGATCTGCACTTTCGAAAAACGGCACAATAGGATTGCTGCCTACAGGTTCGGGTAAGTCGATTTGTTACCAGCTGTCTGCGGTCCTGCAACCAGCCGTTAGCTTTGTCGTGTGCCCGATAAAAAGTTTGATGTATGACCAGAAAGCAGATTTGGATAGCATCGGCTTCACTCGAAGCAATTTTATTACAAGTGATTTGAAGGCAGGAGAGAAGGCCAAAGTTCAGAGAGATTTCGGACGTGGTAAGTACTTCTTCGTTTTCATATCGCCTGAGCGATTCCAAACCCATGCGTTTAGAAAAGAGATGCTGGCTATCGGACTAGATCTCTCATTTGCCTACGCGGTGATCGATGAAGCTCACTGTTTGTCTGAGTGGGGACATGATTTCAGGACTTCTTATCTGAACCTGGCAAATACAATCGAACGGTTTGCTCCTAGTGCAAGTTATATAGGCCTAACGGCAACAGCATCAGTTAACGTCTTAAAGGATATTCAAACAGAGTTTGATATCCCCGATGATTTTGTCCGTACCCCAATGGACTTCACTCGCGAGGAACTCTCATTCCACGTTATCGACGATAAAGGCCTTAAAGGTGATGCAGTCGTCAAGCTTGTTTCTGAAATGGAGGGTAAATGGAATTCCGATCGGGAAGACGGCAATAAGGCGGGGATCATATTCACACCTACCGTCAACGGAGCTAAGGGTTGTCATAGCTTAGCGGGCCGAATTTCAACACTCTTGAAGATGGATGTTAGATATTTTTCGGGGTCGGCTCCGAAAATGGGTGGATTGCAGGGAGAGGCTTTCGATAGGTATAAGCGCCAAGTTCAAGACGAATTTAAAGAAAATAAATACCGCCTACTTACTGCCACTAAGGCATTCGGAATGGGCGTGAATAAGGGGAATATTGCCTATACGATTCACTTCGGAATACCTGGGTCGATGGAGGCCTTGTATCAGGAAGCAGGCAGGGCCGGGCGAGATAAAAAACTATTCAAGGAAGTACCCGCAGATTGCTATGTGCTTCTCACAAAAGAGCCCAATTCAGCTATTCTCGACAAGATTTGGGACGCTAGCACGAACGTCAAAGATCTGAAGGAGTACGTGAAGTCATTGAGTCGCGATAGTGACCTGAACACAAATCTATTCCTGATGACAAACGGCTTGGACACAATCAATGATGAGTTCAAGTTGATGGCAAATGTATACGAATTCTTTAAGTACAATCAGGAACACAACACCGTGACCATTACTGCCAGGCAGTTTGGTACGGAAAAGTTTAAATTGGAAAAGGCTATCTACCGTCTTTCTCAATTAGGTATTGTCTCTGACTGGGTAATCGTAGACTTTTTTAATGGAACGCTCTATGTCGAGTTCCAGTGCCTATCGGAAGAAGGCCTGGAAAAGAAAATTGAGCATACCGTCAGAAAGTATGATCCTGAGTTTAAGCTCGCTGATGTGTTCAGTAGTGATAACCAGTACTACAAAATTCTCTGCGACAAGCTGAGAAAAGGGTCTATCGATAAATCGCAATTTATCTTTCTTGTTCTTTTACTTTGGTCCTATGACCATTTTGTCTACAACCGCCGCCAGTCACAGAAGAACGTTTATGAACACTGTAGTTTATTTGCTGAAGGCAGGATGGATGGCAAAGAATTTAAGGAGAAGTTAGAGGGTTATTTCAGACACGACAAGTCGAGCCAACTTTTGCTCTATATGGCTGAGAATTCTGCATCGGCGAAGTTATGGCCATCAGTTTTTTTTGAAACTGATGAAGAAGAGGGCACGGAACATCTAGTAGGCAGCGAGAAGATGACGATCCTACGAGGTCAGATTTCTCGATTCCTAGAGTCATACAAAGATAATGCATTCTTGAACTACTTGAGTGGTGTGCTGCGACTAGCTTCCGATGAGTTTGATGATGCAGATGGAGAGCGAAGAATGGCATCGTCATTTGATCGGTTGATCAGTGATAATAGGGATGAAGCACTAGAGCTGGTCCGAAAAACTATGCAGCTAAAGCCAATGTTCTCTGAAAATGCGCGAAGCCGCTTTGCTCGTTTGGTACATGAGAAATTTGAAGATTTGGATTTTCTTGAGGAGGTAAATGAAGAGCTAGGAGATCCTTTCTCCTATCACACTTTGTTAGCTCCACTAGCAATTAGACTTGAAAAACTTACCAGCCTATACAAGGGGATTAATTGGTGAATGACATACAGAAACTACACCGGGTAATCGATTCACTCGAAGAGCAATCGACGCAAGTGGCAGAGTTTAATGGCCTGTTGAGCGCCGTCAACGATGCAAGAACTGAGATAGAGGCAGCGAAATCAACGCTCGCAAGTCTAGCTTATGAACAGGCTGAATTGGTTACGAAGAACTCGAATAAATTTGAAGAGTTTGACGGTCGCCTTACGTCACTGAATGATCTTCTAGGCCAGATCAAAGATGAACAGTTGAAACTAAGGCGTGAGGTTGCAGCCTTGAAGTTTGTAACACCTGATCAGTTTGAACAAGGCTGCACAGCAATTGATAGCCGCATTGCTAAACAATTAGCGGAATTGAAAAGCAAGTTAGAGGCGGCGGTGGAGTCTCAGCAAAGATCGATAAGCGGGCTACGAACCATAGTTGTTTTAGATATCTTGGTGTTGGCTGGAGGTGTCGGATTCTTGGCTATGAATATGGTTCTTTAATTTTTAGATTGTCATTCAGTTTTTAATTGTAATCAATAAGTTGGAATACAGAATCGAGCCAAGCTTTGAACTTTGCTAAGATAGGCAATACTTTTTCTTGTCGAAGTTGGTAGCGTTCATCTGCAGTTTGGGCACTGGAATCCTTGTGGCCAGCGAATGTCAAAAAGTCGCTGCTGACACTGCGCTTCATCGCTATAACGCTGAATAAAGCTATGAATAATCATGCTTTTTTGAAATTGAACCTTGCTTGTTTCTGGCCATGATTTAACCCTCCAGAACAGAACCGCGAATTCAGATAATAACTGCAACACCCATGGTGCATAGGGGAGAAGAGGTCAACTGCCGGTTCTGGTACGCTTCTTCTCGCCAAAGAAACAAAGCGGAACACCATGAGATACCAGCAGTTGACCGAAGGGCAACGATACCAGATCGCATGCCTGCGTGACCATGGCCTGAGCCAGGCCATGATTGCCAAAAATGTGGGCGTTCATCCGTCCACCATCAGTCGCGAGCTACGCCGCAACCAGAGTGCGCAAGGTTATCAGCCAGCGCAGGCACACCAGAGGTAACCGTTCACCCGCAGGGTCTTGACAGGCAAAATGAGACGATCGTCTCTTGATCCGCTTTTGCCGCTTGCTTGATCCCGCCCATGAGGCACGCTTGTCGGCATGAGCAAAAACAACACGACTCCGACGGTTCCATCTCTCACCCTTGAACAGGCCAATGAGCTGATTTACAAGCTTCTTGACCGCATTGCCGAGCTGGAGGATCGTCTCAATAAAAACAGCGGCAACTACCCCGGTGTCAGACTAGTTGTCGCCTAACCTGAATCATCAACAAGTGAAGACTGGGGGCGGATGAAGAGTGTCGAATGGCTCGTTATTCAAGTGAACGGAAGGCCGCCTTGCTCAAGAAGCTACTGCCGCCCATCAACATGTCCGTTGCCGAGTTGGCGCGGCAGGAAAACATCAGCGAGGTCACTCTGTATAATTGGCGCAAACAAGCCAAACAGGGAGGCGCTCCGGTGCCGGGTGACCACAAACTGACTGATGAATGGCCGCCAGAGGCCAAGTTCGCCACCGTGCTGGAAACGGCGGCCCTTTCTGAGATTGAGCTCAGCGAGTATTGCCGTCGCAAAGGGCTCTACCCTGAGCAAGTCCAGCAGTGGCGGCAAGCCTGCATCATGGGCCAGCAATCGTCACGCGCTCTACAGCAGGCCGAAAAAGCGCAGGCCAAGGCGGACAAGAAACGCATTCGGCAATTGGAGCAGGAGCTGCGGCGCAAGGACAAGGCCCTGGCCGAGGCGGTGAATCATGGTGGTGATCAGGTAACTTTTTGCTATATTCGCTCGGCCTTTAACGCGCTTTTCTGATTTAACGCATCTTCATATTTACGTCTAGCATGTGCCCAGCAACCAACAGGGAATATCCCGTCAATATTGTCGTAAGCACTGTAACCATCACACAATCAGAATTTTTCAAAATCCACGAAATTCAAGCGATACCTCATCCATAGTTTTTATGTTTAAACTGCTATAAATGCACAGGTTCACATACAACAAGTCATCATTATCGATTTGATTTATTTCGTCGAGTATTGATTCATGTCTCCAGCCAAATATTGGTATTTGATGTCGTTGTTTCCAATTTTTTATATATTTAGCTCCGATTTTAGGTGACATGCGATCATGATCAAATAAATTAACTTCATCGAATGCGGTGTTCTGTTTTTGTCTTATCCGAGTTAACTCTTGCATACTCAAGTCTAGTTCGTTAATGTAACTGAAGTGGAACCTTGTTGAAGATAAAATGGTACGCATTAACTTAGAAGGTATACTAGGAACAGAAGTATCACCCTTTATGGTTGAACAAAGCTCATGGATGAATCTTTGAAATCTTTCTGTTTTTTGATAGGGGGTTAATAACCTGTTGTTGGTATTAATAGTATCTACAAAAAAATCGAGTTTACTAAGTATCTGAGGGGTTAACGTTTGGTTACAGTGCCGCTGTAAAAAGAATCCCGTTATTACTTTAAGAAAGTTTCTTTTCATGGCTAATTCAACGAATTCAATGTTGATATTTTCTTTTTTGGCATACTCTAATAAGGAGCTTCGATAAAATTTGTTGACTCTTTTTAAGTAGACAACCTTTCGAACATCTTTGCCTTTTGGAATAGAATGTAATTCATTAGAAGACTCAGAAAGCGCCATCAATTTATTCGATAAGCAAAAATTTACGTAAACGTCTTTGTAACGTTGATTAATATCAAAATAGGAATTTAGTTTTGATTTGATTTCTCTTTCAATCGAGTAAGACATGTTACTGACGTGACTGGATAGGATCTGTAACGCCAAATCATAAATATCTCTTTTGTCTAAATTAATATAACTCGAAGCAAAGATTCTCTTAAATTTATTATCAAATGTTGATACATAATAGCTCATCGCACTGTCCTACTTTCACATTTTAATTGTTAATTGTTAATTGTTGAATGTTTGAAGCCATTTCATTTAGTAAAGAAAATTTGTGCCTGTAATTTGTTATCTTTTCTTTATTTACTGAATTACTCGCAATCGGAGCTGATTTTATTTCAGAGTAATCAAATCTTTTATATAAGGTCTGATCAGGGTTATTACTAACAACTAACTTCTTTTTAAAACTGAAAGTCTTTTCTATAGCGATTGGGAGATAAGATATGTATCTATAACCCTGTATGGAATCAACCTTTTTAAGTACCCTTCTTCTATTATAGATTTTATTATCAAAAGAGTTATTGAATAAGGTATTACTGTATTTAGTTACTTCAAAGTTTTCCTTGCCTAACCAATATCTGCCTAAGTCAAACCAGTAACCAAACGTTGCTTGCGTTTCTATTTTCAACTTACCTAACTCATCAGAGCATTCTTCATTAAGAAAAGATCTGACTTCATTGACCATATCACGATTTAGCGAAAAATGAATTGAATCGACATTGGCATAGCATATTTCTACGGTATTAATCTTTAACAATTTTTCCATTAATTTCATCATCATGATCCTAGAGTTAGAAAGCATTTTGGAATGAAAAGAATAAATCGAGTCCCTGTTGTTATAATTGATAACCTTAGACCTTAACTTATTGATATTAGTGCCCGAAGTTACTAGTCTATTGCTGATTTTTGCTAATTCTAATTTTTGAAATACATCGAACGAATCGTCAAATCGGCATTTAAAATGTTGTTCGAAAAAGTTGATGATATCATTTGGCTGCTCCGAGTTAACTTTTATATACCTTTTGGCATTGGTAACGCTAGTGGCAATGACGATAGATTGCTTGGCTAAAGAGTTTTTTAAACAACCTATTCGTGAAGATTTTCTATCGTTATACAACGTTTGAACCGTTTTAGATAATGGATGTAAGATTTCTCTGGAAGAAACGATCCCGCTATAAACGCGATATCCTTCAAAAAATGACGTATAATAAATGATCTCATCTCTTGGTAAAAAGACCTCGATATTATCTCCTACTTCGAGGTTAAAATGAAAAGATTGATTTGATTTTGAAAACTTTAAAGGGTGATGCTTTAAGAAAATTGAATTCTTAGCTCCAATTAATAGTACCCTATAAACTCCATCAGGTGACAACTCATTTAATTCATAACTATCTTTAAACGATTTTAATTTAAGCTTTCTGGGATCAGGGAACGAGCCTTGAATACACTTTGCAAACATGGAGTTATAATCGACACTGAAGATCACTCTATCTTTTTGTTTTTCAGTCAACTTAAACACTTCTTGGTAAGGGGGCAGACAAGCAAAATATAGTGTTGAATCAAGCTCACTTTTGTATCTAATAGCTCTTTCTATAGCATACCGATATTTTGTTGATAACGATTTATTTAATGACCCGCCTTTAATACATAAATTCCTTACATCGTTAAGTCTTTTCACTAATTCATTCAAATTACGCTCTAAATTGCTAATATATTTTAAATCTGAAAATATGGGATAGAGTTCTTCTAGCACATACATCCTTTGATTATAAATTAACAAGTCTTCTAATATTTTGCTTTTTTCCTTTGTAGTCAAAACGATTAGGTTCTGAACGTTTTCTGATTTTACTTTATGAAAAAATTCATGAATTTCAAAATATTTTTGATTATAGAGTACGGTGTGACCATTAGTGGATATCGGAGTGTAATCAACCTGATTTAATTTGTTCGGGTTAACTGAGCCAAGGCGTATTCGTTTGTTTGAATTTGTTACTTCATTTAAAAATGAAAAATTATCGTCATGCCTTGAAATGGCAATTTTTCGATTCATGGAATTACCAGCTATTCTTGTTTAATTCTTTTGTATATGCAACGTTAAGCTTTTTAATGTCAATATCAAAATTATCGTCTTTTATAGGAGAGCTGCTCTCTTTAGCCACTATATTTCTTCTTGATGTGGGTGTTAAATAATCTTTTCTTGTAGGGGAGGTGTTTTTATTTGATTCGGTATTTTTACTATTAATGTCAGTATTACTTTTCACTGATTCAACTATAGTAACGCCGAGCAATAATTCAAAAAATGTTAAAATTGCCCAAGGGCCAAAGGCAAAAGCCCATAAAATAGTGGTTATAATAATTGCTGGGTATAATATCTTTTCACTTAATAGAAGTTTGAAAATCACTCCTAAAACTATGAACACTACAGCATAGAAAAGCATTTTTACTCCCTGTTAAAATGAATAAGCAGAATATTTGTGGTAATTCCATCAAACAATATGTGCACACAAAAGTGGTCGAGGGGATACGTCCCCTCTTAGCAAGACTAAAGTCACAATTTATGTGTAAAGTTCGGAACGAACACTATACGGTAGAGAGGTTTCTACTAATGCATTAATGCATTAATGCATTAATAACACTCTATGCAAGAATAAAATTCAAGTCAACATTATTTGTTCGCTCGCAACTGAAGGACACATCAAGGGAAGGTGCGAACAAGTCCCTGATATGAGATCATGTTTGTCATCTGGAGCCATGAAACAGGGTTCATCATGAGTCATCAGCTCACCTTCGCCGACAGTGAATTCAGCAGTAAGCGCCGTCAGACCAGAAAAGAGATTTTCTTGTCCCGCATGGAGCAGATTCTGCCATGGCAAAACATGGTGGAAGTCATCGAGCCGTTTTATCCCAAGGCTGGGAATGGTCGTCGGCCCTATCCGCTGGAAACCATGCTACGCATTCACTGCATGCAGCATTGGTACAACCTGAGCGATGGCGCGATGGAAGATGCTCTGTACGAAATCGCCTCCATGCGTCTGTTTGCCCGGTTATCCCTGGATAGCGCCTTGCCGGACCGCACCACCATCATGAATTTCCGCCACCTGCTGGAGCAGCATCAACTGGCCCGCCAATTGTTCAAGACCATCAATCGCTGGCTGGCCGAAGCAGGCGTCATGATGACCCAAGGCACCTTGGTCGATGCCACCATCATTGAGGCACCCAGCTCGACCAAGAACAAAGAGCAGCAACGCGATCCGGAGATGCATCAGACCAAGAAAGGCAATCAGTGGCACTTTGGCATGAAGGCCCACATTGGTGTCGATGCCAAGAGTGGCCTGACCCACAGCCTAGTCACCACCGCGGCCAACGAGCATGACCTCAATCAGCTGGGTAATCTGCTGCACGGTAAGGAGCAATTTGTCTCAGCCGATGCCGGCTACCAAGGAGCGCCACAGCGCGAGGAGCTGGCCGAGGTGGATGTGGACTGGCTGATCGCCGAGCGTCCTGGCAAGGTAAAAACCTTGAAGCAGCATCCGCGCAAGAACAAAACGGCCATCACCATCGAATACATGAAAGCCAGCATCCGTGCCAAGGTGGAGCACCCGTTTCGCATCATCAAGCGACAGTTCGGCTTCGTGAAAGCCAGATACAAGGGGTTGCTGAAAAACGATAACCAACTGGCGATGTTATTCACCCTGGCCAACCTGTTTCGGGTGGACCAAATGATACGTCAGTGGGAGAGATCGCACTAAAAACTGGGAATAACGCCTGAAATGGCGAAGAAACAGTCTAAATAGGCTGATTCAAGGCATTTACGGGAGAAAAAACGGCTCAAACAGGAAAAAATGAAATGACTGAGTCAGCCGAGAAGAATTTCCCCGCTTATTCGCACCTTCCCTATGACGATGTCGTCGTTTTTTCCCCATCGAATCGATCTCTTTGAACCACGTCAAAGGCATGATATCAGGTCTGGCGCTCTCCTTAATTAATTGATATTTCGGTATTTTTACTGGATAGCTTGCGGTTTTTCTCTGCGTTGCATTTAATCCGTTATAACCACCCTCGCTCCACCATGGATACACGGCCTAGTAGCTATGCTTTGATGGATTCAGGGGATTTTGTAAATCGCCAAACAGAAGTACCGCATGGATACCGCTAAAAGCATCCTGCAGGCGTAGGGCCTGCTGACTCTTCTCGTTCGCTTGATGTTATGGGGTAGGGGCCATCAAGCTGCACTGCAACACTTCATTGTGCCTAGTGAATTGGGCACGGGATTAAATTTGTTGGGCACGAGATAAAGAATGGTTCTTCGCGGAAGCGTGGGGAAAGGTAAGTTGACAGACAGGGATCGGGTACACTGGTAGTCGCCAAACCAACCGGTTCCTTCACCCTGCTGTCGCTATGCATCATATTGATTTTGCCTCGTTCTGGCCAGGCTACGACGTTTCTATCTATAGCCGCTGTGCCACTCAAATTACTTTCGCTCTTGAACCTAGTGCTAACCACCTGCCTCTTTGTGGCAAGTGCCATCAGCCCTGTCCATTGGTCCACGATCGCCGCACCCGCCTTGTCCGTGACCGAGACCTGTTTGAACTGCGTGTTCGCCTGCAAGTCTCCATCCGTCGCGTTGACTGCCTGCACTGTGGTTGTCAGATCTTGAGGTATCTGGTCCCCGGGAAGGGGTATTTGATCCGACATTCCGCACCTGATTTAGGAATAAATTTGCCGATAGCGCTCACCCAATACCTCCAAAATGATCTGCTGGT
>NZ_JAPDBQ010000119.1:0-13381 GCF_027705325.1 Aeromonas sp. QDB18 | reverse complement strand
CCAGCAGATCATTTTGGAGGTATTGGGTGAGCGCTATCGGCAAATTTATTCCTAAATCAGGTGCGGAATGTCGGATGGATGGCAGCGCAAGACAGGGAGTTGTCATGGAGATACATGAAATACGGCCGGGCATGACCTGCCTGACCCGTGAAGGGACAGCCTATGTGCTGGAGGTGGACAGACAGAGTCTGCTGGTGCTCTTGCAACGGGAGGATGAGACCATCCCGGTACAGGTGCGCAGCGATGACATTCTGGGACCCATTGCCGGCGACTAGGGAAGGAACGTGACGGAGGGCGACCACAGAGGCCCTCCCTTTGTTGCAAGAACGCCCATCCCTTCGGGACGTGCCAGCCTCGTCAGAAGGGAACCAGAAAGAGCAGCTCGGCCAGGTCGGGCTGCCACTGCCACTCCCGCATCCTGACCCGCCCGCCAATCACGGGCACCCCCTCCTCCTGCAGCAGCCCCGCTTGCTTGTCAAAGCCTGCGGATCCTTTTGGCAGCGAAATGGTGCCTGCCGCCCCCAGCACCCGGTGCCAGGGCAGCACCTTGTCGGTCTCCCGCAAGACTTTTCCCACCAGTCGTGCCCGTCCGGGCAGGCCCGCGAGATCCGCCACCTGGCCGTAGCTCACCACGCGGCCGGGGGGATCAGGGCGAGGATCGCCTCGATGCGGGCCGTCTTGTCCAGGGGGGGCGCGTTCGTTCTCATGATGATGGCTCGTCAAAAACAGCAGAAGCGCCATTGTGGCGCTTCTGTCATGGGGCTTGCAATCTGTCAGCCGAAGGTCTGGCTCAGTCCCCTGAGCTCGCGGGCCCGCCTGAGCAGCTCCTGGCTGGAGTCGTCCACCGCCTGGATCTTCTGGCTGTTGGCGCGGGAGTATTCGGAGATCTGGTGGATGTTGCGGCTGATCTCCTCCACCACCTGCTGCTGCTGCTGCTGCTCCGCGGCGGCGGCGATCTGGGTGGAGAATTCGGTCACCTGATCGATTTCCCCCAGCACCAGGTGCAGGTTGCCTGATCCCTGGCGGGTCATCTCGACACATTCTCGGGTCTGGGCCAGGTTGTCCTGCATCATGCCCTGCCAGCGCTCCAGGGTGTGCTGGATCTGGCTGATGCTGCCCTGGATCTGCTCGGTCGCCTTGTGGGTACGGGTCGACAGGGTGCGCACCTCGTCCGCCACCACCGCAAAGCCGCGCCCCTGCTCGCCGGCACGGGCGGCCTCGATGGCGGCGTTGAGGGCCAGCAGGTTGGTCTGCTCGGCGATGCCCTGGATTTCACCCATCACGCTGCCAATGCGCTCCGACTCGCTGGCGAGCTCCACCGCGGAGTGGAAGGCCTGCTCCGCCTGGCTGGCCAGCCTGGTCATCTGCTGCTGGGTCTGGTCCAGCTGTTCCACCGTGCTCTGGCAACTGCTGCGCGCCTCGGTCACCTGGCCGTTGGTGTCCTGGATGTTGCGGGCAATCTCGTGGGCGGTGCTGGCCATCTGGGTCATGGCGGCCGCCATCTGCTGGGTCTGGGCATCCTGCTCGTTGATGTCGAGGAAGGCGCGGTGTGAGGAGTCCTGCAGATCGGTTGCCAGGGCCTGAAGCGGATGGGTGGCATCGTCGACCCGCCCCAGCACGGTGCGGATCCGGGCTTGCAGCATCTTCAGGTGAAAATCGGCGATGGCACCCGGGGCATCCCCCGAATAGACCAGCCGGGTCAGGCTGTCATATTGCTGACCGAGCTGCCTGAGATAGCGGGGCAGGGCGATGAGCTCGCGCCAGTAGGCGCCCGCGATGGCGAGGGGGGGAAGCAGCATCAGCAGCGCGGTGAGGGGGCCCTGGGTGAGGGCGGCCCAGACCAGCAGCGCCAGCAGCGGCAGGCCGAGCATCAGCGGCCTGAAACGGCGCAACGAGGGGCGGGCCGGGGTGCCCCGTTGCTCGGCCGAAAGCAGGGTCCGATAGGCCTGGGCGGCAGCCTGCTTGAGCTGGGGGTCGGGCTTGCAGCGCACCGACTGGTAGCCGCTTATCTTGCCGTGCTCGTAGATGGGGGTGACGTAGGCGTCGACCCAGTAATAGCGGCCATCCTTGCAACGGTTTTTCACCACTCCCCGCCAGGGGTTGCCCTCCTTGAGGCGATCCCAGAGGTCGGCGAAGGCGGCCTTGGGCATGTCGGGGTGGCGAACCAGGTTGTGGTTGTGGCCGACCAGTTCATCGACCTGATAACCGGCGATGCGGCAGAAGGCGGGGTTGGCGTAGGTAATGACGCCGCGCAGATCCGTGGTGGAGACGAGTTGCACGTCGGCGGGAAATTCCACTTCACTGTCCACGACCTGGGCGTGTTTGCGGGCCATAAGGGTAAGCTCCGATCTGTTTGCTGATTGTTATTGTGGCGGAACCGCAGGGAGATGCATCCCCTGTCTGGTTTCATCGGGGGCCTTATTTTGCCAACAAAGGCAGATGAAAAGTAGGGGCTAGGTTGGGTTTTTGTTGTCGGTGGGTAAAAAAACGGCGACCAAAAGGTCGCCGAAAAGAAAAAGATAACACTACCTCTGTGGCACCCGGTAACGCACTTGCAACTGGTCGAGGATGTGCAGCTGGCCGGGCAGACGGGCGACGAAGTGCTCCCACACCTTGCGGGCGGGAGTGCTCCAGGCCACCTCTGCCGTGGCCAGCATGCGCGGGAACAACATGTAGTCGAGACGATCGCGAGAGGTGATCAGTTCCGACCACAAGGGGCTCAGCACCCCCAGGATGTTATCGTTGGCATGGAAATCGGCCGGGGCAGGATCGCATGCATGCACCTGCGCCAGGTTGAGGGTACCCGCCCAATAGAGTCCCGGCTCGTGGATGTCCTGACTCCAGGCGAGATCCAGATAGAGGTGCTGGGCAGGCGCCATCACCACGGGGTAACCGGATGTGGCGGCATCCAGGCCGGCCTGGAAGCTGGTCCAGGCGAAGACGGTGGCCTCCCGGCTCACCTTGTCACCGTGCAGTATCTCCTCCCACCCCAGCATCTGCTTGCCCTTGCTGGCCAGGTATTGCTGGCAGTGGCGCAGCAGGTGCCCCTGCAGCTCGCGGCAATCCTGATACCCCTGCTCGGCCATCAGCTGCTGGCAGGCGGGACTGTCGGTCCAGACGCCGGTGGGCACTTCGTCCCCCCCCATGTGAACCTGACTCCCTGGGAAGAGATCGCACACCTCGTCCATCACGGCGTCCAGGAATCGGTAGGTACCGGGCAGGGCCGGGTTCAGCACGTTGTCGTCGAAATATTGCACCGAGAGGAAGCGGGAGCGGTCTGCCTCTTCCACCAGCAGCTCGGGCAGCGCCTTGATGGCGGCGTGACAGTGCCCCGGGATGTCTATTTCCGGAATGATGGTGATGCCAAGCCCGGCGGCGTAGGCGACCAGCTCGCGCACCTCGCTCTGGGTGTAGTAGCCGCCGTAGGGATCGGGGCCGCCGCTCAGCTGGGGCCCCACCGCCAGGCCATGGCCGCGCCAGGCTCCCACGGCGGTCAGCTGGGGGAAGGCCTTGATCTCCAGGCGCCACCCCTCGTCATCGGTGAGGTGCCAGTGGAAGCGGTTGAACTTGTAGAGGCTCATCTGCTTGAGCAGGCGCTTGAGGGTGGCGATGGAGTGGAAGTGGCGGGCACAGTCGAGGAAGATGCCGCGAAAACCGAAGCGCGGTATATCCCGCACCGTCAGGCAGGGCAGGCTCTCTCCGTGTTGCAGCGCCCACTGGGCCAGGCTCACCAGTCCGTGTCGCCAGCCCGCCTCGCCGGCGGCCCGGATGACGATCTCCTCAGGGGTGATGGTGAGCTCATACCCCTCGGGGGGAAGTGTCGCCTCGACGAGGTGGATCTCCGCATCGTGATCCTGGGTCAGGGCCAGGCCTGTCAGCTCGTTGAAATGGGCGAGCAGGGAGGCGAGGGGAACGGGGCCGTCGACGTGGGCCCGCTCGGCCAGCCGGAAGTTGCCTTCTGTATAAATCAGGTGGGCGGGCTGGGGCACGAGGCCGTTGACGGCCTCCACCGGTGGCAGATCGGGGCCCGGGGAGGGCGGGTTGGTCAGGCCAAGGTCTTCCCCCTCCAGCACCAGGGGTTGCAGCTGTCCCTTGCTCTCCAGGCTCAGGAAGAAACCCTTGGGCATATCGGAGTCATGCTTGAGCGGGGTGTTGCGACAGCAGAAGCGCAGCTCGCTCACCCCCTCGTGGGGCACCATGACCTTGTAACTGCCGCTCTGGCGCTCCAGAGCGCCTCCTTCGATCGAGTGGGGATCGATCTGGCGGGCGAGGCAGAAGTGGAGTTTCCAGGGGGCTGCTGGCAGTTGGCTCAGGGTGAAGCGAAACCAGACATCGTCACCGTCACGGTGATCGACCCGGGTGTGGATCAGGGGTGCGGACATGGGAATTCCTCTGATGGGGTGAAGGAAACGGGAACCTGTCCCGCAGGTGTTGTCGGCCCGGCCAGGCTCAGGGATGCAGACATGGCAGCGCCTCCGTCCTGGCAAACAGGATGGCCCCCTCCAGCGCATCGCGCTTGGGGGCGACCAGATGGAAGTGGCCCAGACGGGGGGCGAGGCGCGTGCCGATGCCGCCCAGCAGGGCGATCCGGTCTGCCCCGAGCTGGGTCATGCCCTCCAGCAGCATGCCGAGCTGGGCACAGGTCTCATCCAGCAGGGCGGTGGCGAGCTCGTCCCCGTTGCTCGCGGCATCGAACACCCAGGGGGCGAAACGGCCATAGTCGGCCGTGATGGCGCGCGCAGCCCAGCGCACCACCTCGGCCTGATCCCGCTTGAAGTGATCCATCAGGCGCACCGCCAGGGTGCTGGGGGGCAGGATGCCGTCGTGGCAGAGCAGGGATTGCTGGATGGCGCGCAGCCCGAGCCAGGCGCCGCTGCCGAGATCCGAGACGGGGAATCCGCGACCCGAGCAGGTGCGAAGGCGTCCCTCCCGGTAGATGAGCCCCGCCGAGCCGGTGCCCGCGATCAGGATGGCCCCCTCCTGGCCGTCGAAGGCGCCGAGGCAGGCACCAAAGGCATCGGAGGTGAGCTTCACCCGCGCAAACGGGAAGGGCATGGTCAGCATGGCGTGGTAGCAATCGGCGAGCTCGGCGGAGGCGAGTGCGAGCCCGACTCCCATCCGTTGTTCGCTCTCCCTGGGCAGACCCGCGTCGATGCGGGCCTGATCGATGGCAGCCAGCACATGGCCGTGGGCGAGGGCGATGCCCAGCTCCAGATTGGAGCCGGCGGCGCGCCCCTCGCCGAGCAGCTTGCCTGCGTTGTTGCGAATGCGGGCCCGGGTGTGGGTGCCGCAGCCATCCACCCCGACCCAGAACTCAATCATGGGGGCCTCCCTGCGCGCTTTGCCAGGTGATGGTCAGGGTAAACCTGGCTGGCGGTATGGAGGATCCAGGACTCTCCCCGGTGCCAGTGATGTGTGAACCGCTCTCAATCATGGTGGCCTCCTTGTGCGCTCTGCCAGGTGATGGCCAGGGCGAACCAGGCGGCGTGCGGGATCCATTGCTCCCCCCAGCGCCAGTTCTGATCCAGCCGATCCTTGTACGCCTCTGGAATAAAGGCCACGTCATTTTCGTCATCGAAGCCGGCGGTGATGCCGTTGCAGATCCCCCCCTGTGCATTGGGGTAGCCGGCGGTGTATTCCGGGTTGTTGATGCCCTGACCCGCCAGCATGCAGGCGTTGAAGGGGTTTCTCCCCAGGATCCAGTCGAGCTGCTGCTGGCCGAAGGTGCGCAGCAGTGCGCTCTGCCCGGGCAGGTGCTGTGCGGCAGCAAATGCCATGGTGGCGAGCGATGCCAGCCGGGCGTTCTCCCCCTGCCACCAGTAACCGGATTCGTTGTGGTGGGGCATGAAAAAGCTCACCCGGGGCGTCTCATCGACCCCTTTCACATACTGGCGGGCGAGGGCGAAGGGATTGCCTGCCCGGGCCGCGAGAGCCAGCTCGGCGGCCAGGGCCTGCTCGGCGACGGTCCGGGCCGCCCACTGGCGCGCCGGATCCGGCTCGATGGCGAGATACTCCAGCAGCGCCAGCACCGGCAGGCCGGCCTCGGCGGCGTGGTAGTAGGGGCGAGAGCCATCGTCGTTGGCGGCCCAATGGTGGCCGAGATCGGGATGGGCGCGCTGGCGGGCGCACAGCCGGCCGGCCCGATCCCGCGCCTCGGCGAGCCACTCGGCGCCCAGCGTTCTGGTGAGCTCGACCGCCGCCAGCAGGGCGCAATAGTCGTCGATGATGTTCTCGACCCCGTCATCCAGGTAGGCGAGGTTGTGCTCGCGCAGGTGCAGGTAGCCGCGTCTGGCCGCCTCGGCGTACTGGCTTGTGTCAAGGTCGCCGCCAATCGGTTCCCGGGCGGCGATGGCCATGCCGCCCCCCTGGCGAAAACCCGCCTGCCAGCGGGCGGACTTGATCCCCTGCTGGGTCGCATAGGCGCACAGCTCCCGCTGCTCGGGATCCTTGCTCCACTTGTCGAACAGGGTCATGTAGAAGAAGCCGCGCTCGTCCTGCATCCGGCAGAGAAAATCCGCCCCGTGCAGCCCCTCGTCATTGAGCCGTTTGCACAGGTTCATCCCGTCGATGTCGCGACGTGTCGCCAGTAGTTCCCGGCACTTGAGCAGGGACCAGACCACCATGGGGGTCTGCTGGGGATTGAGGTAGTTGGCGTAGGAGAGGTGACTCAGGTACTTGCTCATGTCGCCGCTGGCGTCGAACCAGCCGCCATGTACGTCCCGGCGCTGATCGGTGCCAAACAGGCGTGCCCTGCGGTCGGCCCGGTCGAAGGTACCGCTGGCGCGTTGTCCCTTGAAGTAGTGGATGACATTGGAGAGGCAGCGGCGCGCCAGCAGCCCCCGGCCGATGGCAAAGGGGGGGGAGCGCACCAGGCGCTCCTGCGCTCCCGTGGTCACGACGGCCTCCAGCCGGTAGTGGCCGGGATCGGTGAAGGCGGAGAAATCGGCCCGCCAGTAGTGGCGCCCCTGCCAGCCGGGGACGCATCCCGCCGCCACCAGCGGCGTCTCCAGCAAAAGGTGGTCGTCCTGCTGGCGCAGCAACCTGACGTGGCCGCGAATATCGAGGTCGGCGCCGCACTGCAGCAGGGCGCTCTTCTCCCCGTCACATTCGTAACCCACCTGGTTGATCAAAAGTTCCATCAAGGTCTTACTCCGAAGGCTCGCCGCTGGGGGGCGAGGCTCATTGCGGGGCCTTGCGGCCCCGACGCGAGGCATGGCCGGGCGACGGCGCCCGGCCGCGGGCCTGCTTACCCCTGTTCGTGGAGGTAGCAGCGCACGAAGTGGTTGTCGGCGAGCCGGGTCACCGGCGGCAGGCTCTCCTTGCAGCGGGGCATGGCCTGATGGCAGCGCCCGGCAAAGGGACAGCCACGGGATTCCGGGGTCCAGAGCGGGATTTCCCCCTTGCGACCTCCCTCCAGCTCGGCGTGGATGCTCTTCTCGGGGTCCGGCACCGCCGAGATGAGCAACTGGGTGTAGGGGTGCTGGGGGTGGTGCAGGATCTCGTCCACCTCTCCCCACTCCACCATGTGACCCACGTACATCACCGCCAGATCTTCCGCCACGTAGCGGGCGGTGGCGATGTCGTGGGTGATGTAGAGCATGGAGACGCCGAGCTCGTTCTTCATCTGCTCCATCAGGTTGAGGATGCCGATGCGAATGGAGACGTCGAGCATGGAGGTGGGTTCGTCCGCCAGCACCACTTCCGCCTCCACCGCCAGGTTGCGGGCGATGTTGACCCGCTGGCGCTGGCCGCCGGAGAGCTGGTGCGGGTACTTGGCCGCGGTGGCTTTGGCGGGGGTGAGCCCCACCTTTTCAAGGAGGCCATAGACCATGTCGGGCAGATCCCGCTTGTCGCTCACCTTGCTGTGCAGCAGCAGGGGGCGGGCGATGTGGTGGTAGATGGTGTGGGTCGGATTCAATGAACCGAACGGATCCTGCCACACCATCTGCACGCTCTGGCGATAGTCCAGCAGGGCGGTGCCCTTGTTGAACTCCTCGAGGTCGCGGCCACGGTAGAGGATGCGGCCGTTGGAGAGCTTGTACATCTTGGCGATGATCTTGGCGATGGTGCTCTTGCCGGAGCCGGATTCCCCCACCACTGCCAGGGCGCGGCCCCGGTGCAGGTTGAAGGTGATGTCGGACAGTGCCCGCATCTTGCCGCTCTTGATGGCATTGGAGTTGACGGCGAAGTCCTTGTAGAGGTGCTGGACCTCGATGATGGGCGCGTCGGTTTGGGCGATTTGCATGACAGACATCCTTAACAGCCAGCGGCCTTGTCCAGATGGATCGGAAGATCCGGTTGTTCCTCTGCTGCCTCATGAAGGTGACAGGCAGCCTGTTGGCCGGGCCGGATCTCGGCCAGCCGGGTGTATTCCTGGCGGCAGCGCTCGTGCACCTTGGCGCAGCGTGCCTGGAAGCGGCAGCCCACCGGCACCTCCAGCAGATTGAGTGGGCTGCCAGGGATCCCCTCCAGCACGGTCTTGGGCCCGTGCAGGGGGGGGAAGGAGTTGCCAAGGCCCCGGGTGTAGGGGTGCAGGGGCGCGGTCAGGATCGCCTTGGCCGGCGCCACCTCCACCAGTTCCCCCGCGTACATGATGCCGATGCGATCGCAGAACTCGACCATGAGTGAGAGGTCATGGGTGATGAAGAGGATGGAGAAGTTGAACTTCTCTTTCAGGGCATAGACCTTCTGCAAAATCTCCCGCTGTACCACCACATCGAGCGCCGTGGTGGGCTCGTCCATGATGAGCAGCTCGGGGTTGAGGGCCATGGCGATGGCGATCACCAGCCGCTGGCGCATGCCGCCGGAGAACTGGTGCGGGTAGTCCTTGAGCCGGCTCGGGTGAATGTCGACGATCTCCAGCAGCTCCTGGGCGCGCTTGATCGCTTCATAGCGGGTCATGCCGGGGTTGTGGGCCAAGAGCACGTCGCAGAACTGCTCCTCCATGCGCAGCACGGGGTTGAGCGCATTCATGGCGGACTGGAACACCACGCTCGCCTGGCGCCAGCGGTAGCTGCGCAGTCGCTCGTCGTCGAAGCCGAGGATGTTCTCCCCCTTGAACAGGATCTCGCCGCCGCTGATGTAGGCGGGCGGTTTGTGCAGCCGGGCCACCGAGAAGGCGACGGTGGACTTGCCGCAGCCGGACTCGCCGGCGAGGCCGAACACCTCACCCGGCATGATGTCAAAACTGACCGAATTGACGGCGCGCACGTCGCCGCTCTAGGTGATGTAGTCGACGCAGAGCTGGCGCACCGACAGCAGGGGTTGTTGCGGCTTCATGCTGTCTTCTCCTGAGCAGTGATGGGAGTGGCAAGCTGCTTCCAGCGACGCAGGCCCTTGTGGGAACGAAGCTGCGGGTTGGCAATTTCGTCGATGGCGAAGTTGAGCATGGCGAGGCCCGCCCCCAGGGTGGCGATGGCGAAGCAGGGGGCCAGGATCTCCCACCAGGCGCCCACCAGGATGGCGCTCGAGGTCTGGGCGTTGTAGAGCATGATGCCCCAGCTCACGACGGTGGGGTCGCCAAGGCCCAGGAACTCCAGGGTCGCCTCGGTGACGATGGCGTAGATGATGGACCCGATGAAGCTCACTCCGATGATGGAGATGAGGTTCGGCAGTATCTCCACCAGGATGATGCGCCAGGCCGGTTCACCCAACACCTCTGCGGCGATGACGAACTCCTTCTCCCGCAGGGCCAGGGTCTGGGCGCGGATGACCCGGGCGCCATAGGCCCAGGAGGTCAACCCTATGATGAGGGCGATCACCATGGGGGAGGCTTCTCCGATGAAGCTTGCCAGCACCAGCAACAGGGGGAGGTTCGGGATCACCAACACCACGTTCATCAGGAAGGTGAGGCACTCGTCCACCACGCCGCCGAAGTAGCCGGCGGTGATGCCCACCGTAATGGCCAGGGCGCACACCAGCAGGCCTGCCCCGAAGCCCACCATCAGGGAGATGCGGGCGCCGTTGGTGAACTGGGCCCAGAGATCGTGGCCCATGCGGTTGGAACCCATCACCAGCTCCACGCTGGGGGGCTGGTGGGGGCGGGCGACCCGCTTGGTGGGTTCGTTGCTGGCGAGCAGCGGGGCGAACAGGGCCATCAGCACGAAGGTGACCACGATGGCGAGGCCGAAGGCGGCCTTCTTGTTGCCCAGCAGGATTTTCAAGATAGTCGGCATACGCATCTTATTTGCCTCCTGTACGCAGACGGGGATCCAGGAAGACGTAGAGCACGTCCGCCAGGAAATTGAAGCTGAGCATGGTGATGGTCATGATGAGCAGTTGCCCCTGGATGAGGGGGTAGTCACGGGCCAGGATGCCCTGATAGAGGGTCAGTCCCAGGCCGGGGTAGTTGAAGATCACCTCGGTGATGAGGGATCCCCCGATGACGAAACCGAGTGCCATGGAGAGGGCGGTGACGCTGGGCAGCACGGCGTTGCGGGCGCCGTAGTTGAAGATCACCCGGTTGTTGGAGAGCCCCTTGGCCTTGGCCATGGTGATGTAGTCCTCGCCCAGGAGGTTGATCATGTTGTTGCGCATGGTGATGAGAAAGCCTCCTACCTGCACGGCGGCCAGGGTGCCCACCGGCATGATGGCGTGCAGCAGGATGCTCTTGATGTGCTCCCAGCCAAAATCGGCGGGGATCTCGGGGCTGTAGGCGTAGCCGATGGGCAGCCAGCCGAGGCTCACTCCGAACAGGAAGAGGGCGAGCAGAGAGACCACCACGGGGGGGATGGCCTGCATCACCAGGGTGAGCGGGGAGAGGATGCTGTCCATGCGTCCGCCCCGGTACCAGGCGGCGAAGATGCCGACGATGGAGCCGATGGAGAAGCTCAGAATGGTGGAGGTGCCCACCAGGAACAGGGTCCAGCCGATGGCGCGGCCGAGGACGTCGGCAACCGGTTGGGGGTAGTAGCGCACCGAGGTGCCGAGATCCCAGGTGAAGACGCTCTTCACATAGGTGAGAAACTGGGTGCCGATGGGGCCGTCCACGAAACCGAAGGTGGCTTTGAGGGCTTCCAGCGCGGCGGGTTCCATCATGGCGCCGGCCCGGGCAAACATGACGGAGACGGGGTCCCCCGGCATGGCTCTGGGTAGCAGGAAGTTGATGGTGGCGGCCACCAGGAAGGCGACCAGATAGAAGGAGAAGCGTCTAAGTATAAATCCCATGGTGATACCTTTTACTGCAAGCCTGCCCCGCGCCGGGCAAAGCTCCCCCAACCCCGGCAAAGACGGGGGATGGAAGACATGGCGGGGAAGAGGGCCCCCCGCAGGGGGCCGGGGTGATTAGCTGTTTGGCTTGAGTGACAGCACGTGCAGCAGACGCTCCGGGGTGTCCGGGTGAACCTGCGGCTTGGCGACCGGGTTGTCGGCACTGAACCAGCCGTTGAAGCGCTTGGTGCTGTATTCGTACCAGGTCGGGTTGTTGAACACCGGGATGATGGTCTGGTTGGCCCCGACACGCTCCTGGATGGCGAACATGATCTCCTTCTGCTTGGCCGCATCGGCGGTCTGGGTGAAGTCGTCGATCAGCTTGTCGAGCTCGGGATCCTTGTAGCGGGGCGCCGCGAAGCGGTTGCCGCGCTCACCCATGTTGCGGGAGTGGAAGGCGGTCTCGAAGTACTTGTGCGGGTTGGCACCGGCAAAGTAACCCGCAGGGCGACGTCGAAGTCACCGGTGATCAGGGACTCGGTCCAGACGGTGGCTTCCGGGGTGGCGGTCTTGGCGTTCAGGCCCAGGGCCTGCAGGCCTTCGACCCCGATCTGGACGGTGTTGACCCAGTCGGTCCAGCCGTTCGGTACCAGCACCTTGAACTCGATCTTCTTGCAGCTCGGGGTGTCGAGGAACTTGTCGCCGTCACAGTCCTTGTAGCCCGCCTGTTTCAGCAGGGCCTTGGCCCCTTCCAGGTCGAACTTGTTGCACTTGCCGTACTTCTTCTCGACGTCCGGGTTGTCCCAGGAGGCGAATGCCTTGCCAAGTCCTGACGGGTACTCGTTGACGGTGGGGTAGCCGTAGCCCGCAATGTCCACCATGGACTGGCGGTCCATGGCCATGGAGAAGGCGCGGCGGAAGTTGATGTCATTGAAGGCTTCGTGGTTGCCCGGGTTCTTGCTCTGGAAGTTGACGTTGAACGCCACTTTGCCGGAGGCGGGGAACCAGTACTTGTTGTTCTTGGGATCGTTGCCGACGTAGAGACGCTCGATGTCCGGCACGAAGGAGCCGAACCAGTCCACGTCACCCTTCATCACGGCGGCCAGTACCTGGTCGTTGGTGGCCATCTGCGGCATGCGCAGGCAGTCGATGGAGAGGCTGGCGTTGTCCCAGTAGTGCGGGTTGCGGCACTGGGTGTAGAGCTGGGCGGAGAAGTTGTCCACTTCGGTGAAGGGACCGGTCCCGACCGGCTTGTCGTTGGTGAAGGCCACCGGGTCTTTCACCGACTTCCACTGGTGCTCCGGTACGATGGGCACCAGCACCAGGTCGTTCACCACGTTGGTGTTGACCTCGGCCAGGTCGAATTTGACCTTGTGGTCACCCAGTTTCTCGACACCCTTGATCTGAGTCCAGATGGAGCGCTCGTCCAGCGCCTTGTTGGCCTTGACCAGGTTGAAGGAGAAGAGGATGTCGTCGGCGGTGAAGGCTTCACCATCGGACCACTTGACCCCTTCGCGCAGGTCGAAGGTGACGGATTTCAGATCATCGCTGAAGGCGTAGTGGGTAGCCAGACGATAGACGGGTTTGCCACCGTGCATATCGTTGAAGATCACCAGCGGCTCATAGATGAAGTGACGGGTGGTGTGGAGCAGACCCGCTTGCAGGAAGGGGTTGAAGTTCTTGACCCATGCGGTTTCCTGCTGGGCAACCAGGGTCAGCACCGTCTTGTTGTCGGCGGCCATGGCTGTGCCGGTGGCACCGGCAAGCAGAGTTCCCAGCATGACTGAGGTTGCGATTTTGGATACTTTGGCAAGCATATTTTTTCCTTTCTTATTGGTCTTCCATGGTTTTGGAATGGAGCACCGACATCGCATGCTTGGATACCGGCCCTCGCTGTTGGTCAGGTTTTGCACCCTTGTAGTTGTGTCGTCCAACGCCCTTAGAAAAGCAGAATTAACAGGAAAACAACAACTCTTCATTTCGTCGATATCGTAAAAATTGCACGGCGCACGTCATTATCGTCAAAATGTATTTTTAATCCTTTTAAATTATACAGTTGCATTAATTCTCACAAAGTAAAAAGTCACCTTGCCACTCCCTGTGACAACGATAATGTGAGCTGGATCGTGCTCGTTTTTTCCCCGTTGACACGGCTTATTTTTGGTTCATCGCGGCTTTCCGGGGAAGGCCGCCTTGATTTTCAGAAAAAAGTATTCTGAGTCCCTAAATCCAT
>NZ_JAPDBQ010000118.1:0-13414 GCF_027705325.1 Aeromonas sp. QDB18 | reverse complement strand
CGAAACCCAACAAGGAGTTTCGGATTCTTACACAGCCTGAGGATCGGTCAATGGATCCTTAACTGATCGGCATTAGACCCCGGGGTCGCCTTTTCTCATGGTGTGCGCCTGACTCAGGACTTCTTGGTGACCTGGGCGGCGGGCATCAGACCCTGGTTCACCTCTTCCAGATCCTTCTGCTCCAGGATGCCGGCGGCCTGCTTGAGGGAGAGGATGCTGAGGATGTAGTTGTAGCGGGCCTCGGAGAGCTTCTGCTTGGCCTGATACAGCTTGCGGGTGGAGTCCAGCACGTCGACGATGGTGCGGGTGCCCACCTCGTAACCGGCCTCGGTCGCCTTCAGGGCGCTGTCGGCGGAAATGACGGACTGGCTGTAGGCGCGGACCGAGCCGATGCTGGCGTTCACGTTGTTGTAGGAGGAGCGGACTGTGCTCTGTACCGAGCGGAAGCTGCGTTCGAGCTGTTCGCTGGCAGCCACGTAGTTGAACTGTGCCTGCTTGACCTGGGAGGTGGTGGCCCCGCCGGTGTAGATGGGCAGCTTGAAGTTCAGGCCGATGTTGCCCTGATTGCTGTTGCTCTCGGGGTTGCGGATCTCGTCCTTGTAATCGTTGTAACCGGCGTTCAGGCCGGCGCCCAGATCCAGGGTCGGTTCATGACCGGTCTTGGCCAGATCGATCTGCTCCTTGGCGATGTCCTTGCCGATGCGGGCGCTGTGCAGCTCCAGGTTCTTGTCCAGGGCCAGTTCCAGCCACTTGTCGGAGTTGAACGCGGTCTTCTGCGGGCTGAAGCGATCGGTGTTGAGCACGTCCAGTTGACGGTGGTCGATACCGGTCAGCTCGCGCAGGCTCTCGTAGCTGTTGTCCAGGGTGTTCTCGGCATTGATCTCGTCCGCCAGCGCCTGATCGCGCTCGGCCTCGGCTTCGTGCACGTCGGTGATGGCGGTCAGGCCCACTTCGAAGCGCTGCTGGGTCTGTTCAAGCTGACGCTCGACCGCGGTCTTGTTGGCACGCACGAATTCCAGGGTATCCATGGCCTTGAGCACGTCGAAGTAGGCCTGGGCGGTACGCAGCATCAGGTTCTGGTACTCGAGGTTGTAGGCCACGTCGGACTGGGTGGCGCTCTTCTCGGTCAGATCCAGGTTGACCCAGTTGCTGCGACGGTAGATGGATTGATCCAGGGTCACGGAGCCGGTAGCGCCCGTGTTGGTCATGGTGTCGTTCTTGTTTTGCAGGTAGTTCAGGCCGGCGCCCAGGTTGATCTGGGGCAGCAGGGCTGCACGGGATTCGTTGATCTTCTCGAAGGCCTGGTCCCGCTTGGCCTTGGATTCCAGCAGCTGGGTGTCCTTGATCTGGGCCTGTTGGTAAATATCGAGCAGGTTTTCGGCATGAGCGGCGCCGCTCACACCCAGCATCACCATGACTGACAAGAGTGTTCTTTTCATATGATAGTTTTAACCTTTTGTATCAACCCAAAGCTGTCCGCTGGATGAAGGGGGGATTGTCACCGACCAAGCTTGATTTCAGCTTAACCACTCTACTATAAGCAGATTTCATTGCGAACTGTCTCTTTTCCAGCTGCGGAAACGTCAAGGTCCGGGGCGAGTTTTCTCGGCAACGCGCCTAGCCAAATGCCCTGTGGCTGCTAAAATCCTTCCCTCATCGTCGGCGAGAGCGAGTGAATGAATGTTCATTCATGCCCCCGAATATTATGGTCAAACCAAGCCAAGTCAAGCTGGCAGGAGTCTCGAATGTCACAGCAAGCCTTGCCTCAAACCTGCCACTACTCCAGCGATGATGTGAAAATCATTGAAAAATCAGCTGGATATAATGGCTTCTTCAAGGTGAATGTCTACCGCCTGCAACACAGGCTGTTTGCCGGTGGCTGGAACGCGCCCATCGTCCGGGAACTGTTCGAACGTGGCCATGCCGCCGCCCTGCTGCCTTATGATCCGGTGCGGGACGAGATCGTGCTGGTGGAGCAGTTTCGCATCGGCGCCATGGAGACCAGCGCCACCCCCTGGCTGCTGGAGCTGGTGGCCGGCATCATCGATGAAGGGGAGACCGCCGAGGCAGTGGTGCGGCGCGAAGCGGTAGAAGAGGCAGGGATCGAGGTGGGACGCTGCGAACACGCCATCAGCTATCTGGTGAGCCCGGGTGGCAGCACCGAGCGCATCGAGGTGTTCGTGGGCGAGGTGGATGCCAGTCAGGCCAAGGGGATCCACGGTCTGGCGGAAGAGGGGGAAGACATCCGGGTCCACGTGGTGAGCCGCGAGCAGGCCTATGCCTGGCTCAAAGAGGGGCGCATCGACAATGCCGCCTCCGTCATCGCCCTGCAGTGGCTGGCCCTGAATCACGGCGAGCTGCGGGCACGCTGGCTGGCGGGGCGCTGAGGTGACGCTCGTTCAGACCCGGGTCAGGTGCCCTGTGTCCGACTGGAACACTGTGCAGTGGGTCCACCCTTCATGGACCCTGATTGAGGGAGCCGCGACATGTCATTAGTCCAGAGCCCGATGAAGCGCTATGTGCCTGATTTGATGTCCTTGCAGCGTACCTGCGAGGTCAATTACATGGCGCTGATGAAACTGTTGCCGCCTGGCGGCAGCGTGGGTGCTGAGCGCCGCTATCAGGTCGGCAACGGCCTGCAGTTCCAGCTCACGGTGAACGAGGAGAGCCGCTTCACCAGCCAGGTGATCCTGGCCCAGCACAACCCCGAATTGCCGAGCTACTTGCAAGCCCGGATAGAGATTCGTTTGTATCATGATGTGCGAATGGCGGAAGTGTGTGCGGCGCAACAGATTTCAATGTTGCAACCACGTTATGATTATCCCAATCAAAAAATGCATCACAGGGATGAAAAGGAGCAGGTAAATCTATTCTTGGCCGATTGGTTGAGATTTTGTCTCAAACACGGCACCAGCCTGATTAACATCCTCTAGTCGAACCCATAAAAAAGAAGCGTGATTTTGGAAACAGAGCTACCTCAGGCGCCGGACGGCAGTGTGCGCCTGTTACAGATTACCGATACCCATCTCTTCGCCAGTGCCGAGGGGCGGCTGCTGGCCGTGCCCACGGCGCAGAGTCTGGCCGCCGTGCTGGAGCGGGTGCAGGCCAACGAGCACCCGTTCGATCTCATCCTCGCCACCGGGGATCTTTCCCAGGATCACAGCCCGGAGTCCTACCAGCGCTTCGCCTCCATGATGGCGCCCCTGGCTCGCCCCATCTACTGGTTGCCCGGCAACCACGACGACGGCCCCCTGATGACCGAATACCTCCATGCGGCCGGCATCAGCGAGGCCAAGCAGCTGGTAGGCGAGCACTGGCAGGTGATCCTGCTGGATACCCAGGTGCGCGGCAAACCCCACGGGGTGCTGGGGGATCACCAGCTGGCGGCCCTGGATCAGGCCCTGCGCCAGCATCCCGAGCGCCATGCCCTCATCGCCCTGCACCATCAGGCGGTGCCGGTGGGCTGCGCCTGGCTGGATCAGCACAACCTCAAGAATGCCGACGACCTGTTCGCCGTGCTGGCCCGCCACCCGCAGCAGAAGACCATCCTGTTCGGCCACGTCCATCAGGAGTTTGACGAGGTGCACCACGGAGTGCGGCTCATCGCCAGCCCCTCTACCTGCATCCAGTTCAAGCCGCTCTCCGACGGTTTCGCACTGGACGAATCCGGCCCGGGCTGGCGCTATCTCACCCTGCACCCGGATGGCCGGGTGGCGAGTCAGGTGTGGCGCCTGCCGCTGGGGCAGTTCGTGCCCGACCCCAATGCCACCGGTTACTGAGGGGTTGCCATGAAGCCCGTACTCCTCTACCTGCACGGTTTCAATTCATCCCCCGGCTCTGCCAAGGCGCAGCAGATGGCGGCCTGGGTGGCAGAGAACAGGCCCGATATCGAGGTGGTGATCCCGGCCCAGCCCAACACGCCTGCGGCCGCCTGGGCTGCCATCGAGCAGGCCATCGCCGACCTGAAGGCCCGCCACGGCAGCGCCCTGCGACTGGGCGCCGTGGGCAGCTCCCTCGGTGGCTTCATGGCCACGCGAGTGAGCGAGATGTACGGTTGCCGCGCCGCCCTCATCAACCCGGCGGTGCGCCCCCACGAGCTGCTCTGCGACTACCTCGGCCCCCAGACCAACCCCTACAGCGGCGAACGCTATGAACTGCTGCCCGGGCACATGGACGAGCTGAGAGCGCTGGCGGTGCCGGTGACTGCTCCCGAGCGGCTCTGGGTGCTGCAACAGCAGGAGGACGAGGTGCTCGACTATCGCAAGGCGCTGGACGAATACCGCTTTGCCCGTCTCTCCCTGGAGTGCGGCGGCGATCACGCCTTCACAGGCTTCGAGCGTTACCCCGCCCAGATCGTCCGTTTCCTCGGGCTCTAGCCATGCAACCGCCGTTGGCCGCCTTCCTCGAACAGGTGCTGGCCACGGCCCAGGCGGGGCTCACCTACTCCCGGGATCCCTTCGACATCGCCCGCTTCGAGGCGCTGCGAGCGGCCACGGTGATGCTCATTGCCAGCCAGAGCGAGCAGGCCCCCGACGCCATCGGCGACTGGATTTCCCTCGACAGCGGCTATCCTACCCCCAAGCTCGATGTGCGGGCCTTCATTCAGAACGATGCGGGCCATATCCTGCTGGTGCAGGAGCGCAGTGACGGTTGCTGGACCCTGCCGGGGGGCTGGTGCGACATCGGCGATTCGCCTGCGGACGCCGTGGTGCGGGAAGTGGTGGAGGAGACCGGCCTCGTCTGTCGGGCGGTGCAACTGCTGGCCCTGTTCGACAAGCTCAAGCATCCCCATCCCCCGCAGTTGCCCCACGCCCACAAGGCCTTCTTCCTGTGCGAGGTGACGGGGGGCGCTCTGCTTACCGACACCGATGAAACCAAAGGGGCGGGGTACTTCCCCATCGACGCCTTGCCCGAACTCTCCCGCCACCGGGTGGTGGCGTCCCAGTTGCGCACCCTCCATGACCATCTGTCGCAGGGGCGGGGGGATACCCTGTTCGATTAACCGGTTCGCAGCCTGACACTGCGGCAAGGAGGCAGCATGATCACACGCATCGGCAATACCCCCATCCAGAAGAAACACAAGGCGAGCTGCCACTGCGGCGCCGTGGTGCTGGAGCTGACCCTGCCGGATGGCGTGGTGGATCCGCGCCGCTGCGACTGCTCCTTCTGTCGGCAGCGTGGGGCCATCGTCGCCTCGGTGCCGCTCTCCGGCATCCGCATCCTGCAAGGGGAGGCGGCGCTTCGCTGCTACCAGTTCAACACCCGCACCGCGAAACACTACTTCTGCAGCGTCTGCGGCATCTACACCCATCACCAGCGCCGATCCAATCCGGCGGAATATGGCTACAACCTCGCCTGTCTTGAGGGGGTCAACCCGTTCGATCTGGGAGAGGTGCCGACCCGCGACGGGGTGCATCACCCGGCAGATACCGTAGCCGATTGAACGCGAGGTGACTGCCCCGACGGGTGGCGGGGAGGACGGGCGAGGCGTTGTCGTGCCACTCCCGTGACGACACCTCAGGGGGTCATCTGCTTGTGTAGCCCCCGCCACGGCTGTGTTAACCTTGCCCTGTCCGTCTCCCGGCGGACCCCGGCCTCTCTCTTCATTCCATCTCTGCCAACAGGGGGCACACCCGTGACGACTGCTTCAGCGCTGCCGGATCTGATCCTCGGGGCCTCGCTCTACTTTCCGCCCCTGTTCAAGGCTGTGCTGCTCGGCCTGCTGGGCTGGCTGCCGGTGCACCATCTGCTGCGGGACTGGCTCTACGGTGGGGATGTCTGGCATCCCCTGCTGATGGATCTCTCCCTCTTCATCCTCGCCGTCAGTGGCGCCCTATGGATATTGCTACATGGCTAAATCACCCCTTGCGACCCTCAAATACTTCTCCACCCTGCTGGTCTTTGCCCTGGCGCTGGTGTCGCTCTGGTGGCTGTGGAACGACTACATGCAGGGTCCCTGGACCCGGGATGGCAAGGTGCGGGCCGAGCTGGTCAGCATCACGCCCCAGGTGTCGGGCAAGATCGTCAGGATAGGGGTCAAGGACAACCAGCTGGTGAAGGTGGGGGACCTGCTCTTCACTCTGGATCCCGAGCCCTATCGCATCGCGCTGGACAACGCCAGCGCGGCCCTGGCCAAGGCCAGGTCGGATCTCGACAAGGCGGAGCACGAGGCGAACCGTCGCCAGAGTCTCTCCCGCACCGTCATCTCCGCCGAGGCGGTGGATGAATCCAGGCTCAATGCCCAGGCGATGAAGGCGGCTTATGAGGTGGCCCAGGCCAATCTGGAGCAGGCCAGATGGTCCCTTGCCCGGACCGAGGTCCATGCTGCGAGCGACGGCTACATCACCAACCTGCAGGCCAGGGTCGGCAACTACGCCACCGCCGGGGTGCCCCTGGTGGCCCTGATAGACACCCACTCCTTCTATGTGCAGGGCTATTTCGAAGAGACCAAGCTCAGGCACATCGCCCCCGGCAAACCGGCCGAGGTGGTGCTCTACAGCGGGGATCGGGTACTCAGGGGGGAGGTGGAAAGCATAGGGCGCGCCATTCACGATCAGAGCCTGGAAGGCAGCGAGGGGCTGCTGCTCGACGTCAAGCCGAACGTGCCCTGGGTGCGCCTGGCCCAGCGGGTGCCGGTGCGGATCAGGCTGCTGGCGATTCCCCCGGATCTGGTCTTGATCGCGGGCACGACCTGTACCATCACCATAGGGGACTAGAGTGATCCCCTCGCTCTGGCGCCAGACCCCCTGGGGCAAGGCCAACGGCGGACAGTGGCGCTACGCCCTGCGCAATGCCCTGGCCATGTGCCTGTCGCTCTGGCTGGCGTTCGTGCTGCAACTCGACTCTCCCTACTGGGCCATGACCTCCGCCGCCGTGGTGAGCTTTCCCACCGTGGGGGGCGTCATCAGCAAGAGCCTGGGGCGGGTGGTGGGCAGCCTCATCGGCGCCATGGCGGCGGTGATGATCACCGGCCTTGGCATCGGTGATCCCTGGCTCTTCAGCCTGCTTATCGCCCTCTGGCTGGGGGGTTGCACCTACATCTCCAACCACCATCAGAACAACGTCTCCTACGGTTTCGCCCTGGCGGGCTATACCGCCGCCATCATCGCCTTCTCCTGCGTCAACCTGACCGACCCGCAACATATCTTCGACATCGCCCAGGCCCGGGTGAGCGAGGTGATCGTCGGCATCCTCTGCGGCGGCCTGATGATGATGATCCTGCCGAGTTTCTCCGATGGCGAGACCCTGCTGGACTCCCTTGGCAAGAGCCAGACCCGGCTGCTGGAACATGCCCAGCTGCTCTGGCTCGGGGAGACGGGCGCCGATGTGCGCACCGCCCACGAGGGGGTGATCGGTCAGATCCTCACCCTGAACGTGCTGCGCATCCAGGCAGTCTGGAGCCACCACCGCCTGCGCCGCCACAACCAGTTGCTGAACTATCTGCTCCATCGCCAGCTGAGGATGGTCAGCCTCATCTCGGGGCTGCGCCGCATGCTGCAACACTGGCCAGAGGACGCCGTCGACCCGGCCCCCATGCTGGCCGCCGTGCTGCGGGAGCTGGGACAGGGGGGCTGCGACAAGCTGCGCATTGCCCGCCTGATGGCGCCCTTCGTGGCCCGTTCGGGGGATGATTATCGCTGTCAGGCCTTCTGGCTGCGGCTGCGCCACTTCTGCTGGAGCTACCTGGAGTGTCAGCGCTGGCTGGAAAGGCTGGCCCGCCACGATGGCCAGGAGTGGCCGGCGCCGCCGCGCCACAGCTCTCTGACCAGTCACACCGACGGCCTGGAGGCGGCCTACAACGGGGGGCGTACCTTCCTCTGCGTGATGCTGGGCTGCACCTTCTGGATCCACAGCCAGTGGGATGCGGGCGCCGCAGCCCTGACCCTGCTCGCCATCTGCTGCGTGCTCTATTCCGCCACCCCGGCCCCGGCCAAGGGGGCCCAGACCATGCTCAAGGCCATCGTGCTGCTCAGCTTTATCTGCTTCGGGGTCAAGTTCGGGCTGATGATCCGCATCGACGACTTCTGGATCTTCTGCGCCCTGCTGTTCCCCGCCCTCATCACCCTGCAACTGCTGAAATTGCAGCGCCCCCAGGGGGCGGCGCTCTGGGGCCAGCTCATCGTGCTGCTCGGCTCCTTCCTCGCCATCACCAATCCGCCGAGCTACGACTACCTCGCCTTCGTCAACAGCAGCCTTGCCCAGGCACTGGGGGTGATGAGTGCAGGGCTGGCGTTCCAGCTGCTGCGACCTAGCTCGGATCGGCGCAAGAGCCGCCGCCTGATGCATCGTCTGCGGCGTGATTTCGTGGACCAGCTGGCCCCGGCCCCGCATCAGAGCGAGGGGGAGTTTGAATCCCGGGTCTATCACGCGGTGAGCCAGCTCAGCCAGAGTCAGGATCAGGGGGCCCGGCTCTGGGTGCTGCGCTGGGGCGTGGTGCTGCTCAATTGCAGCCACATCGTCTGGTAGCTCAGGCTTTGGCGCAGCCGGGATCCGGCCCTCTATCTGGTGCGGGACGGCTGTCTGCGCTGCCTGAAAGGCATTCTGACCGAAGGGGGCGTGCAGCACGAGACCCTGGGGCGCACCCTGGCGGAGCTGGACCGCATCAGCCAGGGGCTGGGGGAACATGCAGACCCGGTGGCCCGGGCTCTGGCGGGGCTGGTGTGGCGACTTCACTGCTCCCTCTCCCAGCTTGTGCAGGCCCTGCCCGGGGAACCCGCCTGATCCCGGGCGGGGAGGCCGGAGCCCCTCTGGATCACCCTTTGCGAGCGCCCCATTTGTCCCGGGCCCTCCCTGCGAGTAAGATTCCCCCCAAACGTCAATTCGCAAGGCCCTCCATGTCCACTCAATACAATGCGGATGCCATTGAGGTCCTCAATGGCCTTGAACCGGTGCGTCGCCGCCCCGGCATGTACACCGACACCACCCGGCCCAATCACCTCGGCCAGGAGGTCATCGACAACAGCGTCGACGAGGCGCTGGCGGGTCACGCCCGCAATCTGGAGGTGATCCTGCACGAGGATCAGTCCCTCGAGGTGATCGACGACGGTCGCGGCATGCCGGTGGACATCCACCCGGAGGAAGGGGTCTCCGGCGTGGAGCTGATCCTCTGCAAGCTGCACGCGGGGGGCAAGTTCTCCAACAAGAGCTATCAGTTCTCCGGTGGCTTGCACGGGGTGGGGATCTCCGTGGTGAACGCCCTCTCCGATCGGGTCGAGGTGACGGTACGCCGGGACGGCCAGGTCTATGACATCGCCTTCGAGCGGGGCGAGAAAGTGCAGGAGCTGACCATCACCGGCACCTGCGGCCGTCGCAACACCGGCACCCGGGTGCGCTTCTGGCCAGAGGCGCGCTACTTCGATTCGCCGCGCTTCTCGGTCTCCAAGCTCGAGCACCTGCTCAAAGCCAAGGCCGTGCTCTGCCCGGGCCTCACCATCAAGTTCCTCGACAAGAACACCGGCATCAAGCTTGAGTGGTGCTATGAAGACGGCCTCAAGGATTACCTCATCGATGCGGTCAAGCAGTTCACCTGCCTGCCGGAGCAGCCCTTCGTCGGCTCTTTCAGTTCCGAGCAGTCGGCGGTGGACTGGGCCCTGTGCTGGTTGCCGGAAGGGGGCGAATGCCTCGCCGAATCCTATGTGAACCTTATTCCCACCGCGCTCGGTGGCACTCATGTCAACGGCCTGCGCCAGGGGCTGCTCGACGCCATGCGCGAGTTCTGCGAGTTCCGCAACCTCTTGCCCCGCGGGGTCAAGCTGACCCCGGAAGACATCTGGGATCGCTGCGCCTACATCCTCTCCATCAAGATGCAGGACCCGCAGTTTGCAGGGCAGACCAAGGAGCGACTGTCGTCCCGCCAGAGCTCGGCCTTCGTGTCGGGCGTGGTGAAGGATGCCTTCAGCCTCTATCTGAACAGCAACACCGAGCTGGCCGAACAGCTGGCGGAGCTCTGCATCTCCAGCGCCCAGCGCCGGATGCGCGCCGCCAAGACGGTGGTGCGCAAGAAGATAACGCAAGGCCCGGCCCTGCCCGGCAAGCTGACCGATTGCGGCTGCGCCGACCCCATGCAGGGGGAGCTCTTCCTGGTGGAGGGTGACTCCGCGGGCGGCAGTGCCAAGCAGGCGCGGGATCGCGAATTCCAGGCCATCATGCCCCTGCGCGGCAAGATCCTGAACACCTGGGAGGTGGAGGCCGGTCAGGTGCTCGCCTCGCAAGAAGTACACGACATCTCGGTGGCGATCGGGCTCGACCCCGACTCCGACGATCTCAGTGGCCTGCGCTACGGCAAGGTGTGCATCCTGGCGGATGCGGACTCGGACGGTCTGCACATCGCCACCCTGCTCTGCGCCCTCTTTGTGAAGCACTTCCGCACGCTGGTGGAAAAGGGCCATGTCTATGTGGCCATGCCGCCCCTCTATCGTATCGACATCGGCAAGGAGGTCTTCTACGCCCTCGACGAGGACGAGAAGAACGGCGTGCTGCAACGGGTCGAAGCCGAGAAGAAGAAGGGCAAGGTGATGGTGACCCGATTCAAGGGGCTGGGTGAGATGAACCCCAAGCAGTTGCGGGAAACCACCATGGATCCCAACACCCGCCGCCTGGTGCAGCTCACCATGGGCGCGGAAGGAGGGGCAGAAGGGGAAGATGGGGACGAGACCCTGCAACTGATGGATATGCTGCTGGCCAAGAAGCGCGCCGGTGATCGCCGCGAATGGCTGGAAGAGAAGGGCAACCTCGCCATCATCTAAAGCGAGTCGCAAGTACCCCGGCCCTCCCCTTCGCAAGGGGAGGGGGCCAAGCCTCTCCTCCCCCTCATGGAGGGGGAGGTTGGGAGGGGGGCTTGTGATTCACCGTCGGCCCCCTGCCGACCCGCATTTCCGGCGTGCCCTCTGAGGGCGTGCCATAGCAAGAGAACAACCTTATGAGTGATGCTATCGAGCTCAGTCTGTTGGATGAAGTAGAGCGCCAACCAGCTCCCGAACCGAAAGAGATAATCACATGAGTGATGCCATCGAGCTCAGTCTGGACGGGGTAGAGCGCCAGCCAATGCGCACCTTTACCGAGCAGGCTTACTTGAACTACTCCATGTACGTCATCATGGATCGGGCCCTGCCGCATATCGGCGACGGCCTCAAGCCCGTGCAGCGGCGCATCATCTACGCCATGAGCGAGCTGGGGTTGTCGGCCCTCTCCAAGCACAAGAAGTCTGCCCGTACCGTGGGTGACGTGCTGGGCAAATACCACCCCCACGGCGACATCGCCTGTTACGAAGCCATGGTGCTGATGGCCCAGCCCTTCTCCTACCGCTACCCGCTGGTGGACGGCCAGGGCAACTGGGGTGCGCCGGACGATCCCAAATCCTTTGCCGCCATGCGTTATACCGAGGCGCGGCTGTCGCGCTTCTCCGAACTGCTGCTCTCCGAGCTCGGCCAGGGCACGGTGGAGTGGACGCCCAACTTCGACGGCACCATGAAGGAGCCCGTGGTGCTGCCCGCCCGCCTGCCGCACATCCTGCTCAACGGGGTGACCGGCATCGCGGTGGGGATGGCGACCGATATCCCGCCCCACAACGCGCGGGAAGTGGCCCACGCCTGTGTGGAACTGCTGGACAACCCGAACGCCGGCCTGGATGCCCTGATGGCCCATGTGCAGGGGCCGGACTACCCGACCAATGCCGAGATCATCACGCCCCGCGATGACATCCGCAAAATCTACGAGACCGGCAAGGGTTCCATCAAGCAGCGGGCGGTGTGGAGCGAAGAGGATGGCGACATCGTCATCACGGCGCTGCCCCATCAGGCCTCAGGCGCCAAGATCATGGAGCAGATTGCCGCCCAGATGGTGGCCAAAAAGCTGCCCATGGTCACCGATCTGCGGGATGAATCGGACCACGAGAACCCGACCCGTCTGGTGATCGTGCCGCGCTCCAACCGGGTGGATGTGGAGGGGCTGATGGCCCACCTGTTCGCCACCACGGATCTGGAGAAGAACTACCGGGTCAACCTAAACATCCTGGGTCTGGACAACCGGCCCCAGGTCAAAGACCTCAAGACCATTCTCACCGAGTGGCTGAGTTTTCGCCGCGAGACCGTGCGTCGCCGCCTGCAGTATCGCCTCGACAAGGTGCTGGCCCGCCTGCACATCCTCGAAGGCTTGCTCATTGCCTACCTCAACATCGACGAGGTGATCGAGATCATCCGCACCGAGGAGGAGCCGGGCCGGGTGATGATGGAGCGTTTCAATATCACCGAGACCCAGGCCGAGGCGATCCTCGAGCTCAAACTGCGCCACCTGGCCAAGCTCGAAGAGTTCAAGCTGCGCGCCGAGCAGAATGAACTGGCCGAAGAGCGTGACAAGCTGGAACTGATCCTGGGTTCCGAGCGCCGTCTCAGCACATTGCTCAAGAAAGAGATCCTGGCGGACGCCGAGAAGTACGGCGATGATCGCCGCACCCCGCTGGTGGAGCGTGCCACCGCCGTGGCCCTGACCGAGAAGGAGCTCACCCCGAGCGAGCCGGTGACCGTGATCCTCTCTGACAAGGGCTGGGTACGCGCCGCCAAGGGCCACGACGTGGATGTGGAGGGCCTCTCCTACAAGGCGGGGGACGGTTATCTGGCCCACGCCCATGGCCGCAGCAACCAGCAGGCGGTGTTCCTCTCCACCCTGGGGAGAACCTACTCGCTGGAGGCCCATACTCTGCCCTCCGCCCGCAGTCAGGGCGAGCCGCTCACCGGTCGCTTCGCGCTGGGGGCCGGTGAAGAGGTGCGCCATCTGGTGATGGGTAACGAGGGCGAGCCGTACCTGATCTGTTCCGACGCCGGTTACGGCTTCGTCTGCCAATACGACGACCTGACGGCTAAGAACAAGAACGGCAAGGCGCTGCTCACCGTGCCGGAAGGGGGCATCGTCATGGCGCCCCAGAAGATAGGCGCGCCGGACACGGATCTCTGCATGGCCATCTCCAACGAGGGGCGCATGCTGCTGTTCCCGCTCAATACCCTGCCGGTACTCGGCAAGGGCAAGGGCAACAAGCTCATCAGCATCCCGTCGGCGCGGGTCAAGGCGCGGGAGGAGTTTGTGGTGATGGCGGCCGTCATTCCGCAAGGCCAGTCGGTCACCCTGTTTGCCGGCAAGCGCAAGCTCACCCTGAAACCGTCCGATCTAGACTACTACCGCGGCGAGCGCGGCCGCCGCGGTGCCAAGCTGCCCCGCGGTTTGCAGCGGGTGGATCGTATCGAGATTGAACCCGCTGCCGGTGCAGAACCGGCAGCCGGGGAAAATCAGGAAGGGTAAGGTAGTAACCAATCAACAGAAAGGAGCGATTAAATCGCTCCTTTCTTTTTCCTGATTACCCATGATTAGCAGTCAGTTACCACGAACTATACTGATCTTACGTACAGTTATCGAGGTGCGAGAT
>NZ_JAPDBQ010000117.1:0-13527 GCF_027705325.1 Aeromonas sp. QDB18 | reverse complement strand
GTCAGTGCCTGCATAGAGAAAACAGACTACCCGCTCCCGGAAGAGTTGTTGTCAACATCCTCCCGGTGAACGGTTACACCTTCATCACCCGCATGGCCGGTGATCCGGCGGCCATCGCCGCAGACAACAACACCCTGCAGGCCCTGCTGGAAGGGGTGGGATTCGGCATCCCCATGACGGTGAGCACGGATCCCCGCAACCACTTCACCCATGATCCCAACGCCACCAGCATCGGTGCCGGGGCCTTCTCCCAGTGGCCCGAGACCCTGGGGCTGGCCGCCATCGGCGATGCTGCCCTGGTGCAGCGCTTTGGCGACATCGCCCGTCAGGAGTACCGTGCCGTCGGCATCCACGAGGCCCTCTCGCCCCAGGCGGATCTCGCGACCGAGCCGCGCTGGGGCCGCATCAACGGCACCTTCGGGGAAGACAACCTGCTCGCCAAGTCCCTGGTCAAGGCCTACATCGAGGGCTTCCAGCAGGGGAGCGAGGGGATAGGCAAGGAGAGCGTGGTCACCGTGGTCAAGCACTTCGCCGGGGCCGGTCCCCAGAAGGACGGGCTGGATGCCCACAACCCCTGGGGCAAGGAGCAGATCTACCCCGGCGGCCAGTTTGCCTACCACCTGGTGCCCTTCGAGGGCGCCTTCGAGGCCAGGGTAGCCGCCGTGATGCCCTATTACGCCATGCCCCTGGGACTGATCCAGGATGGGCAGCCCGTCGAGGAGGTGGGGTTTGGCTTCAACCGCCAGATCATCACGGATCTGTTGCGGGGTCACTTCAAGTTTGACGGCGTGGTGCTGAGCGACTGGGGCATCGTCAATGACTGTGACAGCCGCTGCGAGCAGGGGCTGACCCAGGATGAAGTCAATGCCGGGGTGAGCCCCTGGACCGTGCCCTTTGGCATGTCCTGGGGCGTGGAGAAGCTCACCAAGGCCGAGCGCTATGCCAAGGCCATCGACGCCGGGGTGGATCAGTTCGGTGGCGTGGAAGATCCGGCGCCCCTGCTGGCGGCGGTGCAGAGCGGTCTGGTGACCGAGGCGGCCATCACCACTTCGGCCGAGCGGATCCTGGCCCAGAAGTTTGCCCTCGGGCTCTTCGAGAATCCCTATGTGGATGCCGAGGCCGCGGTGGCCCTGGTGGGCAAGACCGAGTTCCAGCAGGAAGCCCAGGCCGCCCAGGCCGCGTCTCACGTGTTGCTGAAGAACGAGGGGGCCCTGCTGCCGCTGAAGGCGGACGGCAAGCGGGTCTATCTGCACAATGTCAACGCCGAGGTGGCCAGGGCCAACGGCTATACGGTGGTGACGAACCTGACCGACGCGGAGCTTGCCATCGTGCGGGTCAACGCCCCGGGCGAGCAGGATCCCCGCTTCCCGTTTGGCAGCATCCACTTCGGTCAGCTCGGTTTTGCCAGCAATGATCAGGTGGTGCAGGAGACGGCCCATGAAGGGGTCTACCGCGGCGCGGATGACTATGCCGCCATCCAGGCCATCGAGCAGGCCGGGGTGCCCCTGGTGCTCTCCGTCTATCTGGACAGGCCCGCCATCCTGACCGAGGTCGCCCCGTCGGCCCGGGTGCTGCTCGTCAACTTCGGCGCCCTGGATCAGGCCCTGTTCGATGTCATGAGCGGCACCCAGAAGGCACGCGGCAAGCTCCCCTTCGAGCTGCCCTCGAGCTGGCAGGCGGTGCTGGCCCAGTCCCCGGACGTGGCCAAGGACTCACAAAGCCCGCTCTATCCCTACGGGGTCGGTCTGGCCTATTGACGGACAGGGATGTTCTGTCTCTCATCAAGGCGCCTTCGGGCGCCTTTTCCATTGCCCCCATCGACAATCCCGGTTTGGCGCAAGGGGTTGGCTTGGGCATAATGGCGCCCCGGCAACGGGTGCGGTGGCCAACGCGGCAGGCACCCGGTCACAGTGCACAGGAGATGAGATGAAATTTATCGGAGCCCACGTCAGTGCGGCGGGCGGGGTGGAAAACACCATCGCCCGGGCCAAAGCCATCGGGGCCAACGCCTTCGCCCTGTTTACCAAGAACCAGCGCCAGTGGCAGGCGGCGCCCCTCTCCGAGGCCAGCATTCGCGCCTTCAAGGCCGCCTGCGAGAAGGAGGGCTTTCGCCCCGAGCAGATCCTGCCCCACGACAGCTACCTCATCAACCTGGGTCATCCCGACCCCGATGCCCTCGCCAAGTCCCGGGATGCGTTCCTGGACGAGATGAAGCGCTGCGAGCAACTGGGGCTGTGCTACCTGAACTTCCACCCGGGCAGCCATCTCAAGCAGATCCCCGAGGCGGTGAGCCTCAAGCTCGTGAGCGAGTCCGTCAACTGGGCGCTGGAGCGCAGCGAAGGGGTGACGGCGGTGATCGAGAATACCGCAGGCCAGGGCACCAACCTCGGCTGGTCGTTCGAGCATCTGGCCACCCTCATCGACGGAGTAGAGGACAAGAGTCGGGTCGGCGTCTGCTTTGACACCTGCCACGCCTTCGCCGCCGGTTACGATCTGCGTACCCCCGAGGGGTGCGAGGCGGTGTTTGCCGACTTCGACCGCATCGTGGGGTTCCAGTACCTCAAGGGGATGCATATCAACGGCGCCAAGTGTACCTTCGGTAGTCGGGTCGACCGTCACCACAGCCTGCGGGAGGGCAACCTCGGCGAGGCGGTGTTCCACCACATCATGAACGACGACCGTTTCGACGGCATCCCGCTTATCCTCGAGACCATCGACGAGTCCATCTGGGGCGAGGAGATAAGCTGGCTGCGCAGCCTGGCCGGGAGCCCGCGCCCGGCGTGATGCCGGGGTCCACCATTGGGTAGCAAGGAGAGACGATGCACGACGAGACAAGGGCGCCCCTGCGCTTTGGCATTGCCGGGGCGGGGGCCATCGCCCGGCGTTTTTGCCGCGATGTGAACGGGCACGCCAGGGGAGCCGAGGTGGTGGCCATCGCCGCTCGGGACCAGGGACGGGCGGACGAGTTCGCCCGGGATCTGGGGCTGCCCCACGCCTATGGCAGCTATGAGGCCCTGGCCGCCAGCCCCGAGGTGGAGGCCGTCTATGTGGCGGTCATCCACCCGGAGCACGCGGGCCTGGTGAGGCAGATGCTGCTGGCGGGCAAGCACGTACTGGTGGAAAAACCGGCGGTGACCCGGGTGGCGGATTGGGACGCCCTGGTGGCGCTCGCCCACGCACGCGGCCTGCTGCTGCTCGAGGCCATGAAGGTGATGTGCTTTCCCGCCATGCGCGCCCTGTTGCAGCGCCTGCCCCTGCTGCCGCCGCCGCGCGAGCTGCGGGCGGCGTTCGGTTCGACCCAGCCCAGGGTGGGCAAGCTGTTCGATCCGGCGCTGGATGGCGGCGCTGCCTGGGACGTGGGGGTCTATCCCCTCTGGCTCCATGCCGCCCTCTGCCATCGGCTGGGGCTGGGCTGCCCCGCCCCCGAGGTGACGCTGACGCGGGCTCCGGGGGAGGTGGATCTCGCCGCCAGCTTCACGTTCGATGAGCCGTTTCGGGCCGAACTCGGGGCCTCCATCATCGAGGATCTCGAGCGGGAAGCGTCCTTGTCCGGGGAGGGGTGGCGCCTGGTCATCGAGGGCAAGTGGTGGAATCCCCAGCACATTCGCTGGCAAGGGGGGCCTGCTCCCGTCATCTGGCCGGCGGACATCTATCTGCCGGTGGAGGGGGGCGGCATGCAGCACGAGGCGGATCACTTCGCCGATTGCCTGCGCCACCGGCTGCTGGACTCCCCCTGGGTGCCCCAGGCCGTGACCCGGCAGGTGCTCGGCTGGATTGAAGGGGGACTCGCCGGCTGAGGCCGGGGAAGGGCTGAGGGCCGAGGGGAGCATCGGCTGAACGACAAGGGCGCCAATGGCGCCCTTGTCGCATCCGAAGGGTTTCTCACGCCAGGGTCTGGGCGCGGCAGAAGGCCAGGAAGCGGCGCAGGGCGACGGAGTGGAACTTCTGCTTGTGCCAGACGAGGGAGAGCTGGCGGGGGAAGCGGCGACTCGGGGTGAGGGCCACCAGGCGCCCCTGTGCCAGCCGGTCCGCCACCGCGAGGCGGGAGATGAAGGAGATGCCGAGCCCCTTCTCCACCGCCAGCATCACCGCCTCCAGGGTATTGAGCTCTATCCCCGCCTGCCAGCGGGGCAGGTGGGGCTGGAGCTGCTGCTCGAACTGCTCGCGGCTGCCGGATTGCGCCTCGCGCAGCACCCAGGTTTCCCCGGCAAGCCGGCGCAGGGGCAGCTCGAGCTGATCCGCCAGGGGGTGACCGGGGGCGGCGATGATGAGCATCTCGTCCTCCAGCCAGGGTTCGCTCACCAGGTCCGGGTGGTGGTTCTCCCCCTCGATGAGGGCGAGATCCAGTTCGAAGTGGGCGAGGGCATGGCACAGGAGGTGGGTGTTGGCGATGGTGACCCTGGGGGCGGCTCCCAGCTCCTGGGCCCCCTCCGCCAGCAGGGCGGGCAGCAGGTAGTTGCCGATGGTTTGGCTGGCCCCGAGGTGCAGCTGGCCGCTCGGCTCGGCATCGGGGCTGAAGAGCTGCTCTATCTCCTGCATCCGGGTCAGCAGCTCCTCGGCGGCCGGTTGCAGCAGGCGCCCCTCGCTGTTGAGCTGAAGCCTCGGGTGCACCCGATCGAACAGGGGCGTGGCGAGCTGGCGCTCCAGCTCCTGCAGCGACTGGGAGACGGCCCCCTTGCTCAGGCAGAGTTCATTGGCGGCGCCCCCCAGGTTGCCGTGGCGGGCGATGGTGGCAAACACCTTGAGTTGTTGCAGGGTGAGCTTCATATCGTTTGATTTTCCTAAACGCTAAGTTCAATTCATTTAGATATCGTAAACGATAGACCCCCTTTATCCTATGCCCATCGTCATCATCAAGAGGGTATCCGCCATGATCGCAAGAACCCGCCGCTCCCTGGCCGCCGCCCCGACCCCCATGGCCGGTCTGGCTCTGGGGATCGCCAGCCTCGGCTGGTGCTGGGAAAATGCCGGTCAGTTCGATGGCCGTCTGCAACTGCTGGGGGCCGCCATCGCCGCCGTGCTGCTCCTCGTCCTGACCTTCAAGTTCCTGATCCACCCGCGCCTGCTGTGGCAGGATCTCGCCCATCCCGTGGTGGGCAGCGTGGTGCCCACCTACGCCATGGGGACCATGGTGGTCTCCAAGGCGGTCGGCCTGCTCGCCCCGACGCTGGGGCAGGGGCTCTGGCTGTTTGCGGTCATCGTCCACCTCGTCTTCCTCGCCACCTTCGTCTGGCACAGGGCCAAAGCGTTTGAAATCCATCACATGGTGCCGAGCTGGTTCGTGCCGCCGGTGGGGATCATCGTGGCTGACGTGGCCTACCCGGGCGGTCCCTTCGCATCCCTGGCCACCGGCCTGCTCTGGTTCGGCATGGCCTGTTACGGCCTGATGCTGCCGCTGATTCTCTATCGCCTCATCTTCAGCCACGAGGTGCCGGATGCCGCCAAGCCCACCATCGCCATCCTGGCCGCCCCGGCGAGCCTGTCGCTGGCCGGCTACCTCACCGTGAGCCAGGATCCCTCCCTGCTGCTGGTGGCGGTGCTGCTCGGGATTGCCGTGCTGATGACCGGCATCATCTACCTGGCCTTCATCAAGCTGCTGCGCCTGCCGTTCTCGCCAGGTTACGCCGCTTTCACCTTCCCCCTGGTGATCGGGGCCACCGCCCTGTTCAAGGTGAGTCACCTGCTGTCGCAGTGGCCACAGGCGGCCCGCTATGCCGAGCAGCTCCATCAGCTGGCCTATCTGGAGCTGGGGGTGGCCACCCTGGTAGTGGGTTACGTGGCCCTGCGTTACCTGATGTTCTTCCTGCCGGTCATGCAGGATGACCTGACGGGGCAGCCCGCACGCCGCTAGGCACAAGGTTTTCTTACCCCCTTGTCATCGACCCCGCCCGTGCGGGGTCTGCCGTTCGTGATGCAGTGACACAGAGGGGAATCAAATGAAGCAGATTAATTTTGTCAATCCGTGAAGTGGCTTAAATAGTTGCCCATACAGGCGACATTCAGTTGGCGTTAACTGGTAATACCTGTCACGATGCGCGCCACTTTATCTTCCCATTGTTTTGTCGTGCCCCATGTCCTCATCTGATCCCGTGTTTGACGCCCGATTCCAGCCTCGTCTGCTGCACCCCCGTTACTGGTTGAGCTGGCTCGCCCTCGGCGCCATCGGTGTGCTCGCCTTCGTTCCCCCGCGCTGGCGGGATCGCCTGGCCGATGCTCTGACGCCCCTGGTATGCGCCATCTCGAAGAAGCAGATCTACATCGCCAGGACCAACCTCGCCATCTGCTTCAAGGAGAAGAGCGAGGCCGAGCGGGAGGCCATCCTGATGACCTCCATCCGGGTCGGCCTCAAGAGCCTGCTGGGCTTTGGCGAGTTCACCTGGCGCAGCCCCGCCCACGTGATGGGGCGGATCCAGGTCAGCGGCTGGGAACATATCGAGGCGGAGCAGGCCGCTGGCCGACCGGTGATCCTGGTGGTGCCCCACAGCTGGCCCATCGACGCGGCGGGCTACTACTTTGCCCAGCGGGGCCTGCCCATGTGCACCATGATGAAGAGCGCCCGCAACCCGGTGTTCGACTGGCACATCAACGGCGCGCGGGCCCGGCACGGCTGCCGCGTCTATGAGCGCAGCGCCGGCATCAAGCCGGTGATCAAGGCGGTGAAATCCGGTCTGAGCTTCTTCTATCTGCCGGATCAGGATCACGGCCGGGAGGCAAGCCTGTTCGCCCCCTTCTTCAACCACCCCAAGGCGACGTTGCCGGCCCTGCCACGGCTGGTGAAGCTGACCGGCGCCCGGGCCCTGCCGGTGCTGGCCTGCTATGACGAGCAGGCGCACGGCTACCGGTTGGAGGTCGAGGCTCCCTACGCCGACTACCCGAGCGGGGATCTGATGGCGGATACCTGCCGCATGAACGACAGCGTGGAGCGCCAGCTCTGCCGCCACCCGGGCCAGTACATGTGGTTCCTCAAGATCTTCGACACCCGTGAGGATCAGGTGGGGCCGGATGGCCTCTACGAAGAGGGGATCCGGCGCATCCGCCGGGGCCTTGCTCCTCACCCCTGAGCCTTGCGCTCACCCGGTGCAAAAATGTGGCCCCAAGCGGGCCACTTTTTATTTCTAACTTGTCTGATCAGTGACTTGGCGCGGGGGCGCTGTGCAGGGCAGGGTAGAAAAAGTTGTCAGGATCACTAAAATGACGCTCTGTTTTGATGATTCGATGGCGACCATGTCCGCACAAGATCCGGTGTTTGACACCTCTTTTCATCCGCGCCTGCTGCACCCCCGTCTGTGGGGCAGCTGGCTGGCCGTCGCTCTGCTCTCCCTGCTGGCCTGGGTGCCGGCAAGGGCACGGGACAAGCTGGCCGACTACCTGGCCCCCCTGCTGCTGCGCGTCTCCAGGAAGCAGGCCTACATCGCCGACACCAACCTCAAGATCTGCTTCCCCCATCTCGACGAGGCGGGCCGTCAGGCCCTGCTGCTGAAATCCATCCGGGTGGGGCTCAAGACCTTCCTGGGCTTTGGCGAGCTGACCTGGCGCAGCCCCGACTTCCTCAAGGGGCGCGTCAAGGTGAGCGGCTGGGAGCACGTGGAGGCGGAGCGGGCAGCCGGTCGCCCCATGATCTTCGTGGTGCCCCACACCTGGGCGGTGGACATGATTGGCCGCTACTTCCCCCTCCAGGGGATCAAGATGTGCACCATGATGAAAAGCCCCAAGGATGCGGTGTTCGACTGGTACATCAACCGCGAGCGCAGCAAGGGTGGGCGTATCTACGAGCGCAGCGTCGGCATCAAGCCCGCCATCAAGGCCCTGCGCAGCGGCGACAGCTTTTTCTATCTGCCGGATCAGGATCACGGCCGGGAGGCGAGCCTCTTCGTGCCCTTCTTCAACCACCCCAAGGCGACCCTGCCGGCCCTGCCCAAACTGGTGAAGCTGACCGGTGCCCGCGCCGTGCCCATTCTGGCCTGCTACGACGAGGGCGAGGGGTGCTACCGGCTGGAGATCGAGGCGCCGTTCGACCCTTATCCCACCGCGGATCTGGTAGCGGACGTCAACCAGATGAACCGCATGGTGGAGCAGCAGCTTGGCCGCTTCCCCGAGCAGTACATGTGGTTTCTCAAGATCTTCGAAACCCAGGAGCACGATCAGGGCGAAGACGGTCTCTACGAGTTGGGGATCCGCCGCATCCGCCAGGGGCTGCCACCGGAACCTTGATCGACACAGCCCCCTTGCGGGCCGTTTCTGACAGGGGTGGCAGGCCACCAGCAAACAGGTGCAAACAAGGTGCAAATAGGGTAAAAGGGCGGTCATGAAAATTCCAAATCGAATCCAACCTCTGGTTGATGACGGCCTGGTAGACGATGTCATCAGCCGGCTGATGAGCGGCAAAGAGGCCGACGTCTATGTGGTGCGCTGCGGCGACGAGATCCGCTGCGCCAAGGTCTACAAAGAGGCGTCAAAGCGCAGCTTCAAGCAGGCCGTGGTCTATCAGGAAGGGCGACGGGTGCGCAGCAGCCGCGATGCCCGCGCCATGGAGAAGGGCTCCAAGTACGGTCGCAAGCAGCACGAAGAGGTGTGGCAGAACACCGAGGTGGATGCCCTGTTCAAGCTGGCGGCGGCCGGGGTGCGGGTGCCCAGGCCCTATGTCTGCCTCGATGGCGTGCTGCTGATGGAGCTCATCACCGACGCCGACGGCAACGTCGCTCCCCGTCTCAACGACGTGGCCCTGACCCGTGAGCAGGCTCTGGTGGATCATGGCAAGGTGATCCGCTACGTGGTGCGCATGCTCTGCGCCGGGCTCATTCACGGGGATCTCTCGGAGTTCAACGTGCTGGTGGATGAAGAGGGGCCCGTCATCATCGACCTGCCCCAGGTGGTGGATGCCGCCGCCAACAACCAGGCCAGGGCCATGCTGGAGCGGGATGTCGACAACATGCGCAACTACTACGGCATGTATGCCCCCGAGCTGCTCAAGACCCGGTATGCCCGGGAGATGTGGTCCTTGTTCGAGGATGGCAAGCTGGGCCCCGAGACCGAGCTCACCGGCCTGTTCGAAGAGAGCCGGGAGGCCATCGATCTGGATGGCGTGCTGCACGAGATAGAGAGTGCCCAGGAGGAGGCCATGGCCCGCCGGGCCAGGTTGCAGGCGGAGCAGGAAGAGGAGTCCTGACGGGCCTTCATCCCAATCAACAAGAGCGCCATGGGCGCTCTTTTGTTTTGAAACCCTGGCTCAGAGCCCGGTCAGGGGCGGCGCCTTGAGACGAGGCCCCTGGTAACCCGTCACCTCGCCAAAGCGCGGATGACCGCTCTCCCAGTCGGCGGCGGCGGTGCGAATGGCCTCCTTGTCGACGCTCACGAAGTTCCACCAGATCTGCAGCGGTCTGGGCAGGGGCTCGCCGCCGATGAGCAGCAGCCGGGCACCCGGGCGCAAGGTCAGCACCACCTCCCGGTTGCCGGGGTGCAGGTAGAGCAGCTGCTCCGGGGCCAGGACCTCCCCTGCGACGATGGTCTCCCCCGCGAGGGGAAAGAGGCCGTGCTCGAAGGAGGGATCCAGGGGGAGGGTGATCTCGCCTCCCTCGGGGGCGTGCAGATCCAGCCCCAGAATGGGGGAGAAGTGCAGGGTGGGGGCGCGCCGGCCGCCGTGCTCGCCGATGAGCAGGGTGAGGGTGATCTCCCCTTGCTGCCAGCGGGGGAGCGTCGGGTAGTGATCGAAGCGGGGCGGGGTATGCTGATCCGCCTCGGGCAGGGCTATCCAGAGCTGGGCGGCGTGCAGATCGGGCTGGTTCGGGACCGACTCCTCGGTGTGGGCGATGCCCCGTCCTGCGGTCATCAGGTTCACCTGGCCCGGACGGATCACCTGCTTGCTGCCCAGGCTGTCCCGGTGGAGGATCTCCCCCTCCAGCATCCAGGTGAAGGTCTGCAGGGCGATGTGGGGGGGGGCCCCACATCCATGCCGGGGGCGCCGGGGGCAAAGCGGGTCGGGCCGATATGATCGAGAAAACACCAGGGCCCGATGGTGCGCCGCTCTTTGACCGGGATGGCGCGAGCCACCGGGATGCCGCCCACATCGGTGAGACGGGAGGCAATGCGTTGCCACTGTTGTGTCATGGGGTGCTCCTTGTCGAGGAAAAGGTTGGCGTACGCGCGCGCAGGTGGCTGCGTCTGCAGGGGGACGGACATGCCGTCTCGCCCGGTGCCGGTGAGTGATGCCGAGGTTACTATGCCCCAATCCGGCGCCGGATGGCAAAGACGGGGCACAGCGCCTGCCCTGAGGGCCCAGCCCGGCAATTGCAGCCGGGTACTGTATGAACGTACAATAGTCCCATCCCACTCTTGAGCCCGACCACCTGCATGACCGACATCCAGCCCCTCCCTCCCGTGACCCCGCCGCTCGACGGCTTCATCCTGACCCGCCATGGTCGGGATGTGCAGGGGCGTACCGAGATCGTGATGTGGCTCTGGAGCGCACAGGGACCGGTACGGGTGGTGGTGCCGGGGCAGGAGCCGGTCTTCTTCCTGCCGGAACGCCACTTGGAGGAGGCGGCAGAGCTCTTCAAGGGGGCCGGGGTGAGGGGGCGTTTTCGCCGCCTCCCCATGCACACCTTCGAGGGGAGCCGGGTGGTGGGCTGCTACTTTGCCACCCTGAGCGCCTTTCACCGCGCCATCGAGCTGCTGCTCATCCGTGGTTTGGAGCACTTCGAGGCGGATATCCGCCTGCCCGAGCGCTTTCTCATGGAGCGCTTCATCACCGCCGGGATGCGCTTTGACGGCAAGGCGAGGCGCAAGGGGGGCAGGCAGGGTTACTGGGAGGTAAACGAGGCGCGCTGTGCGCCGAAGGCGGTGACGCCGACCCTCTCCTGGGTCTCCCTGGACGTGGAGTGCGCCATGGATGGCACTCTCTTCTCGGTGGGGCTTCATAGCGAAGAGGACGCGCGGGTCATCATGATTGGTGCCCCGGAGCCGGACTCGCAGGACTGGGAGACCCCCGTCGAGTGGGTGGCGGACGAGCCAGCCCTGCTCGCTGCCTTGGAGGGCTGGTTCAGCCTGCACGATCCCGATCTCGTCATCGGCTGGAACGTGGTGAATTTCGACTTTCGCCTGCTGCTGCGCCGCACCGAACTCCACAAGCGGCGGCTGCGGCTCGGGCGCGGGCGGGAGCTCTGCTTCTGGCGCTCGTCCCGAAACGACCCCCAGAGCGGCAACGTCATCATCCCGGGGCGCATGGTGCTGGACGGCATCGATACCCTCAAGAGCGCCACCTGGCAGTTCCCGAGCTACAGCCTGGATGCGGTGGCGAGCGAGCTGCTCGGGCGGGGCAAGGACATCGAGGACGTGGCCAACCGGGGGGAGAAGATCACCGAGCTGTTCCACTCCGACAAGGAGGCGCTGGCCCGCTACAACCTGGAAGATTGCAGGCTGGTGTGGGAGATCTTCGATTTCTGCCACCTCATCCCCTTCGCCATCGAGCGCGCCTCCCTCACCGGTCTTGAGCTCGACCGGGTGGGCGGGTCGGTGGCGGCGTTCACCAACCTCTATCTGCCACGGCTGCACCGCGGTGGCTATGTGGCGCCCAACCTGCCGGCAGATGGCGGGCTCGCAAGCCCCGGCGGCTATGTGATGGACTCCAAGCCGGGGCTCTATCGCCACGTGCTGGTGCTCGACTTCAAGAGCCTCTATCCCAGCATCATCCGCACCTTCTGCATCGACCCCATGGGGCTGGTGGAGGGGCTCAAACACCCGGATAACGCCATTCCAGGCTTTCGCGGCGCCCTGTTCTCCCGAACCCGCCACTTCCTGCCGGATCTCATCGCCACCCTCTGGGCGGCGCGGGATCGGGCCAAGGCCGCCAGTAACAAGGCCCTCTCCCAGGCCATCAAGATCATCATGAACTCCTTCTACGGGGTGCTGGGGTCGGGGGGCTGCCGCTTCTATGACCCGAGGCTCGCCTCCTCCATCACCTTGCGGGGCCACGGCATCATGCAGCAGACCCGGGAGTGGATAGAGGCAGAAGGGTTCGAGGTGATCTATGGGGATACCGATTCCACCTTCGTGCACCTGGGGAGCGATATCCGTCTCGAACAGGCGGACGAGATTGGCCAGCGACTGGCGAAGATGATCAACGACAACTGGGCCGCGCTGATAAGGCGGGAGTTCGACCTGCCGAGCCATCTGGAGATCCAGTACGAGACCCACTACCGCCGTTTCCTGATGCCCACCATTCGCGGGCTGGAGAAGGGGAGCAAGAAACGCTATGCGGGACTGGTGGGCGAAGGGGAAGGGGAGCACCTGGTGTTCAAGGGGCTGGAGACGGTGCGCACCGACTGGACACCCCTTGCCAAGGCATTCCAGACCCGGCTCTACGAAATGGTGTTCCACGACCAGGATCCCAGCAGTTATGTGCGCACCATGGTGGACGAGACCCGGGCCGGCCGTCACGACGATCTGCTCATCTACCGCAAGCGGCTGCGCCAGAAACTCGAGGAGTATCAGAAGAACGTGCCGCCCCATGTGCGGGCGGCGCGCCTGGCGGATGAGGAGAATCTGCGCCGCGGCCTGCCCCAGCGTTATCAGCACAGGGGCACCATCGCCTACCTGATGACCCTGAACGGCCCCGAGCCTTTGGAGTACCGGCGCAGCGCCGTCGACTACGAGCACTACATCGACAAGCAGCTCAGGCCCATCGCCGACGCCATCCTTCCCTTTGTGGGGGAGTCGTTCGAGCGGATCTGCGGCCAGCAGCTCGATCTCTTCTGACGAAGCGAGGTAAACGCGGCGGCCATGGCACGACAATGGCTGCCCGCGGGCCAGAGGGAACATAGTGAGGCAGATGATGGGGGAGAGCGGGGGTCTGAGCCGACCAATGCAAAAAGCCCGCTATCAAGCGCAATGCTGTTCACTTAAGGAAAGTGCGAACAAGTATCCCACGAACAAAAAATGAAAATTTTAGTCATTTAATATCAATGGGTTACCAGTAAATGCTCTCGTGCCATATGACTTATTCGCACCTTCCCTTGGCCAAGGCCTTGCTCCAACACCAGTCGAACCGCCTCTGCCCGAAACTCTGGTGAATAGTGTTCTCTCGATTTCATTCAATACCCCCGATTGTCTCATCGTAACAATCGCGACTGTCTGTGAAAATCAGGATACCTCACCGGATCGCGTTGCTGCTCTTTGTTCTTGGTAGAGCTGGGTGCCTCAATGATGGTGGCATCCACCAAAGTGCCTCGGGTCATCATGACGCCTGCTTCGGCCGATGGTCTTGAACAATTGACGGGCCAGTTGATGCTGCTCGAGCAGGTGGCGGAAATTCATGATGGTGGTGCGATCCGGCAGGGCGCTATCCAGGGATAATCGGGCAAACAGGCGCATGGAGGCGATTTCGTATAGGGCATCTTCCATGGCACCGTCGCTCAGGTTGTACCAATGCTGCATGCAGTGAATACGCAGCATGGTCTCCAGCGGATAGGGCCGTCGGCCATTGCCCGCCTTGGGATAAAACGGCTCGATGACAGCGGTCATATTCTGCCATGG
>NZ_JAPDBQ010000116.1:0-13543 GCF_027705325.1 Aeromonas sp. QDB18 | reverse complement strand
TTCAAAACCAGCGGGGCTGACGCCCCGGCGAAATTCCCCTCCCACCTACGTCGGAGGGAGTCCCCTTTCGCATTTAATATGGCGCGCGCTGGCGGACGAGATGTCCACTGGCTCTTCTCTCTCACACAAGGAAAACGGTCATGTCCGAACTGACGCTCTATCTTGCCCCGGGTACCTGTGCCATGGCGGTACGCATCGCTCTGGTGGAGGCCGGTGCCCCTCACCTTGTCAAGCGCCTGGATCTGGCCGCTGGTGAACAGCGCAGCCCCGACTACCTCGCCATCAATCCCAAGGGGCGAGTCCCGGCACTGGTGACGGAGCATGGCGTGCTGACCGAAACACCGGCTCTGCTGCTCTACGTGGCCCAGCGTTTTCCTAACGCCGGGCTGGCCCCATTGGATGACCCCTTCCTCCTGGCCAGGATGCAGGAGGTACACAGTTTCCTCGTCTCCACCGTCCATGTCGCCCATGCCCATGGACGCCGTCCCGGCCGCTGGGCCGACGATGAACAGGCCATGGCTGCCATGCAGGCCAAGATGCCCCAGAACATGCGCGATGGCTTTGACCAGATTGAGCGCCACTATCTGGCCGGCCCCTGGGTACTGGGGGAGCGCTTTAGCCTGGCCGACATCTACCTCTTCGTGATTGCAGGCTGGCTCGAGAGCGACGGGGTTGCCATCAGCGAGTTTCCCAAGGTGGCGGATCACTATCAGCGCATGCTGGCCCGCCCCGCAGTGCAGGCGGCGCTCGCCCTCTGATCTCCTCGCGCCGGGTACGCCTTTTTGTGCGGGCAACATCCGGCGACGCCTCTCAGACGGGGTGCTCTTATGGCACCCGTTTCTTCTGAAATTGCCCTGTCACTGAGATCGTTTTCACATTTTCGTCATCACTGCCTAGACCCGTTAACGGTTAACACCTATCTTTCGCCCTAATGACGCAACCGGTTGCGTAACCGATTGCCCAACTCAATATTCATATGCGGTCCCATGCCGCCGAGGTGCTGTATGAAACGAGGCAAGCTGCTCAATGCTCCCTTAAGCGCGCTGGTCGCGCAGATGGGCCACACCGACGAGATCACCGTCTGCGACGCTGGCCTGCCCATTCCGGCAGGCCCCGAGCGCATCGATCTGGCGCTGATGGCGGGCACCCCCAGCCTTGAAACCGTACTGACCGCCCTACTCACCGACCTGGTGGTGGAGAAGGTGATCATGGCAAGCGAGATCAAGCAGATCAGTCCCGCCGCCCATCAGGCGCTGGTGGATCAGCTGGAGGCCCACGCAGCCGCCCAGGGCAAGCCCATCACCATCGAGTACTGCCTGCACGAAGCGTTCAAGGCTCGCTCCTGCCAGAGCAAGGCTATCGTGCGCAGCGGCGAGGTGACTCCCTACGCCAACCTGATCCTCTGCGCCGGTGTGGCGTTCTGAATTCTTCAAAGAAGGCCTCTTCAAGGAAGCTGCAAATGAGCACAACCTCCCCCCTCTCACCCATTCTGGAGCTGACCGGGATCGTCAAGACCTTCCCCGGGGTACGCGCCCTCGACGAAGCGGGTCTTCGGGTCTATCCGGGCCAGGTGATGGCCCTGCTCGGCGAAAATGGCGCTGGCAAGTCGACCCTGATGAAGGTGCTGACCGGCATCTACCAGGCCGATGCGGGCTACATCAACTATCGCGGCCAGCCGGTGCACTTCAAGGGCCCCCGCGACTCTCAGGATCAGGGGATCAGCATCATCCACCAGGAGCTGAACCTGCTGCCGGAATTGTCGATTGCCGCCAATATCTTCCTCGGCCGCGAACCGCGCACCCGTTTTGGCAGCATCGACCACAAGCAGTTGCGTGAGCGTGCCAGCGGTCTGCTGGCGCGACTTGGCGTCAAGCACGGCCCGGATACCCGACTCGGGGATCTCTCCATCGGTGAACAGCAGATGGTAGAGATCGCCAAGGCGCTGTCGTTCGATGCCAGCGTCATCATCATGGACGAGCCCACCGATGCGCTGACCGACACCGAGACCGAGCAGCTCTTCACCGTCATTCGTGAACTGCGCGAGCAGGGCTGCGGCATTGTCTACATCTCCCACCGCCTGAAAGAGATCTTCGAGATCTGCGATCGGGTCACCGTGCTGCGGGATGGCAAGTGGATCGGCGAGCAGGCGGTGAGCGATCTCGATGAAGACAGGATCATCGAGATGATGGTGGGCCGCCGGCTGGAAGAGCAGTACCCACGTCTTGAGCGCGAGCTTGGCCCGGTTAGCCTGCAGGTGAACGATCTGGCTGGTCCCGGCGTGCGCGGGGTGAGCTTCTCCCTGCGTCAGGGGGAAATTCTGGGCTTTAGCGGCCTGATGGGCTCCGGCCGCACCGAGCTGATGAAGCTCATCTACGGTGCCAGCCCCATCAGCGCTGGCCAGGTGACGGTGGATGGCCACGCCCTGGTACCCAGAAGCCCGGCCGATGGTCTGGCCGCTGGTATCGCCTATATCTCCGAGGATCGCAAGGGCGACGGCCTGGTGCTGGAGCTGTCGGTGCGCGAAAACATGAGCCTGTGCGCCCTCGGCGAGTTCATTCGTGGCGGTAAGATTGACGGCAAGGCCGAGCGCCAGGCGGTAGGGGACTATGTGCGTTTGTTCAACATCAAGACCCCGAGTCAGGATCAGCTGATCAAGCTCCTCTCCGGCGGCAACCAGCAGAAGGTGGCCATCGCCAAGGGGCTGCTGACCCGGCCCAAGGTGCTGATCCTGGATGAGCCGACCCGCGGCGTCGATGTCGGCGCCAAGAAGGAGATCTATCAGCTCATCAACCAGTTCAAGAAGGAGGGGATGAGCATCATCCTGGTCTCCTCCGAAATGCCGGAAGTGCTCGGCATGAGTGATCGCATTATGGTGATGCACGAAGGGCGCATCAGCGCAGAATTCAACACCCGCGATGCCAATCAGGAGAAGCTGATGGCAGCGGCAGTCGGTAAACAGTGGCAAGCAGAGCAAGAGGCAGCACAATGACAACCCAAACCCTTTCCCGCCGCGGCGTCATGAGCAAGGCCTGGTGGATCGAGAACAAGTCCCTGGTCGCGCTGCTGGTGCTGATCGGCGTGGTCTCCTTCCTGAGCCCCAACTTCTTCACCGCCGACAACCTGCTCAACATCCTGCGCCAGACATCGGTCAACGCCATCATGGCGGTCGGCATGACGCTGGTCATCCTCACCGCCGGCATCGATCTGTCGGTCGGCTCGGTACTGGCCCTGTGCGGCGCCCTGGCCGCCACCATGGTGGCCATGGAGCTGCCCATCGGCCTGGTGATCCCCCTCACCCTGGGGGCCGGCGCCCTGCTTGGCAGCATCAGCGGCCTCATCATCGCCAAGGGCAAGGTACAGGCCTTCATCGCCACCCTGGTCACCATGACCGCCCTGCGCGGCGTCACCATGGTCTACACCGAGGGGCGCCCCATTTCCACCGGCTTCAGTGACGGCGCCGATCACTTCGCCTGGCTCGGGACCGGCTACCTGCTGGGTCTGCCGGTGCCCATCTGGCTGATGGCCATCGTCTTCCTGCTGGCCTGGTACCTGCTCAACCACACTCGCCTGGGCCGCCACATCTATGCCCTCGGCGGCAACGAATCGGCCACCCGCCTCTCTGGTATCAATGTGGATCGGGTCAAGCTCGCGGTGTATGGTCTGTGCGGCATGCTGTCGGCACTGGCCGGGCTCATCGTCACATCCCGCCTCTCCTCCGCCCAGCCCACAGCCGGCATGGGGTACGAGCTGGATGCCATCGCCGCCGTGGTGCTGGGGGGCACCAGCCTGATGGGGGGCAAGGGCCGTATCATGGGTACCCTGATCGGTGCCCTCATCATCGGCTTCCTCAACAATGCCCTCAACCTGCTCGACGTCAGCTCCTATTACCAGATGATCGCCAAGGCCAGCGTGATTTTGCTTGCCGTGATGATCGATAACAAAAGCAACCGTTAACAAGCCACGCCACACACAAGGAATGAAATGATGAAAAAGCTCAATACCCTGCTCGCTGCCGCCATCATGTCCGTGCTGGGCACCGCCCAGGCCGCGGATCACACCCTGGCGATGGTGGTCTCCACCCTCAACAACCCCTTCTTCGTCACCATGAAGGAGGGGGCCGAAGCCAAGGCCAAGGAGCTTGGCTACGAGCTGGTGGTGCTGGACTCCCAGAACGACCCGGCCAAGGAGCTCTCCAACGTGGAAGATCTCGCCGTGCGCAAGGTCAACGCCATCCTGATCAACCCGACCGACTCCGAAGCCGTGGGCAACGCCATTCGCCTGGCCAACAAGGCGAACATCCCGGTGCTGACCCTGGACCGCGGCGCAGCCCAGGGTGACGTCAAGGCCCACATCGCCTCCGACAACGTGGCCGGTGGCAAGCTGGCTGGCGACTTCATCGCCGAGAAGCTGGGCAGCGGTGCCAAGGTGATCCAGCTGGAAGGGATCGCAGGTACCTCCGCCGCCCGTGATCGCGGCGAAGGCTTCGCCCTGGCGGTCACCGCCAACAAACTGCAGGTGCTGGCCTCCCAACCCGCCGACTTTGACCGCACCAAGGGTCTGAACGTCATGGAGAACCTGCTGGCCGCCCATCCGACCGTGCAGGCAGTGTTCGCCCAGAACGACGAGATGGCGCTGGGTGCCATCCGCGCCGTGCAGGCCGCTGGCAAAGAGGTGATGATCGTGGGCTTTGACGGCACCGACGATGGCAAAGCCGCCGTGGCCAAGGGTAAACTGGCCGCCACCGTGGCCCAGCAGCCTGCCCTCATCGGCGCCATCGGCGTGGAAACCGCCGACAAGGTGCTCAAGGGTCAACCGGTGGAAAAATCCATCCCGGTACCGCTGCAAATCGTCAACAAGTAAGTTGTTGGGGGGAGGTTCGCCTCCCCTCTCTTTTTCCGCCAGTGCCGCCTGGTCTGGGCCCACCCAGACCAGGATGTACTCAACCAAGGGTGATAGGAATGAATCGTCTCGTAGTCCTCGGCAGCGTGAATGCGGATCATGTGCTGCGCGTTCCCCACTTTCCCCGCCCCGGTGAAACTCTGACCGGCCACAGCTATCAGGTGGTGCCCGGCGGCAAGGGCGCCAACCAGGCGGTGGCCGCCGCCCGCCTCGGTGCCCCAGTCTCCTTCATCGCCCGCATCGGTGATGATGCCATCGGCCACCAGATGAAAACCGGGTTTGCCAACGACGGCATCGATGTCAGCGCCGTCGAACTCGACCCCAGGCTCCCCACCGGCATCGCCATCATCTATGTGAGCGACGAGGGGGAGAACAGCATCGGCATCTCCGCCGAAGCCAATGGCGCCCTCACCCCGGCCGTAGTGCAAGGTCACGAGGCAATGATCGCCGCCGCCCACACCCTGCTGCTGCAACTGGAAGTGCCGCTGGAGAGCGTGCAGGAAGCGGCCCGTCTGGCTCGTGCCCACGGCACCCGGGTGGTGCTCAACCCCGCCCCCGCGCGCCCGCTCTCAAGGGATCTGCTGGCGCTGGTGGACCTCATCACCCCCAACCAGACCGAGGCCGAGCTGCTGACCGGCGTCAAGGTGACGGACGAAGCGAGCGCCCGTGAGGCTGCCACCCGCTTCCACCAGATGGGCATCGGTGAGGTGATGATCACCCTGGGGTCTCAAGGGGTCTATTGCAGCAAGGGGCAGCAACAGGCGCTCATGCCGGGTTTCCGGGTCAAGGCAGTGGATACCACGGCGGCCGGGGATACCTTCAACGGCGCCTTCCTGGCGGCCGAGCTCGCCGGCGCCGACTTTGACGCAGCCGTACGCTTTGCCCACGGGGCGGCGGCACTCTCCGTCACCCGGTTTGGTGCCCAGAGCTCCATCCCGAGCAAGCAGGAGGTCGATGCCTTCCTCCTTGAACAGACTGCGCAGGGGCACTGATGGCCAATATCAAGGAGGTGGCCGCGCTGGCGGGGGTGTCGACCACCACCGTCTCCCACGTCATCAACGAGACCCGCTTCGTGGCCGAAGAGACCCGGGAGCGGGTCTTCGCCGCCATGCGCGATCTCAACTATGCCCCGAGCCTGGTGGCCCGCAGCCTCAAGGTAAAGGAGACCAACAGCATCGGCATGCTGGTTACCACCTCCAGCAACCCCTTCTTCGCCGAGGTGGTGCGCGGGGTGGAGCGCTACTGCTTCGAGCAGGGTTACAACCTGATGCTGGGCAACACCGAAGGACAGGCCGAGACCGCGCTCTCCTACCTCAAGATGATGCTCAGGAAACGGGTCGACGGCCTGCTCATCATGTGCAGTGAAGGGCAGCAGGAGGTGTTCAACCAGCTCGACTGGCTCAAGAGCCTGCCAGTCGTGGTGATGGACTGGGGCATGGAGAACGGCGAGGTGGATCTCATCGCCGACAACTCCCATCGCGGCGGCTACCTGGCAACCCGCCACCTGCTGGGGCTGGGTCACACTGCCATCGGTTGCATCACGGGGCCCCACAGCCGCGCCCCGGCCAACCAGCGCCAGGCGGGTTTCGAGCAGGCAATGCAGGAGGCCGGGCTCACCGTCAATCCGGGCTGGATCCAGGAGGGAGACTTTGACTGCGCCAGCGGTGCCGCCGCCATGACCCGCCTGCTGGCACTGCCAGAGCGTCCCACCGCGCTGTTTGTCTGCAACGACATGATGGCCATGGGGGTCATCAGTGCCGCCCATCAGGTGGGGCTGGTGATCCCCCGCGATCTCTCCATCGTCGGCTATGACAACGTGGCGCTGGCCCAGTTCATGTCCCCCCCGCTCACCACGGTCAATCAACCGAAAGAGGAGCTGGGCCGCCTCGCCGTCACCCGGCTGCTGGCGCGCATCAACGGCGAGCCCATCGCAAACCGCATGATCACCGTGGATCCGGACCTGGTGATCAGACACTCCTGCGCTCCCTTTTCCTCACCGGACAGCAAACCAGTTTAAGTGCCAGCAAGCAGCAGAAGGGCGGCAATGAGCCGCCCTTCTGTGTATTGTCTCCTTGGCATCGGCCCCGAGACTGCATAAGCCACCACTCAACTTAGCTTGAGATCATCCTCTTGCTGCGCCTCTCCCCGGGGAGCCAGGCGCAGCAGCCCCAGCGCCGTTGCCAACGGCTGGAGCAGCGCCTCGCACCCGGAGGGGGCTGGCAGCCAGTAGCGAATTGGCCAGCCCGCCTGCAGCAGTTCGGGGGCGCTGCTGCCAAGCTCGCTCAGCGCCAGCATGCAGCCACACTCGCGCATCTTCTCAAGCAGGGTGGCATCCGGTATCAGCGCAGGCAATGCCAGAATCAGCCTCCCCTGTGGCAAGGGGGGCAGGCTCGCCAGCAGAGGGGCCAGCTGGGCAGGCTGATGAAGCCTTACCAGCAAGGTGCCATTGCATGGCTCTTCTGTCAGCCATCGTGCCATCACGGGCCCAAGGACACCACGCTCCTGCATCCAGCCCACATCACAGGGCTGCTGGCTCACCCGCCAGCGCAGGCTGACCGCCGTCACCGGCACGCCCTGCTCGTCTCTCATCGGCTCGCAGAGGGTCTCCAGGGGTGAAGGGGCGGCCCCCGCCAGCCATTCCCGCAGTTGGTGCAGCTGCCGCTGGGCCATGTGGAGGTCAGCCTTCATCGCACTCTGATACCACACCAGGGTGTTCCCCTCACGCTTGGCCTCGTTCAATGCCAATATGGCCTGCTCCAATAGCTCATCGGCATCCTCGCCACCCTCGCACCTGGCCACTCCGAAGCGACACGCCAGATCAAAGCTGCTTTCCCGGGTCACGAACTCAAACTGCAACAGGCTCACCATGGCGGCCATGCGGGCATCGAGATCTCCCTCTTCGTCGTCCAGCACCACGGCGAACTCATCGCCCCCCAACCGGTACGCACGGCCGGGGCATGCCTGACGCAACCGGGCCGCGACCGCCTGCAGCAGGCGATCACCAACCTGGTATCCGAGCAGATCATTGACCTGCTTGAACCGCTTCAGATCCAGCACCGCCAGCGCCTGGACCCGATCTTGCAGCAGGGATTGCCTGAGCTGCCCCTGCAAGGCCCGACGGTTGCCAAGCCGGGTCATGGGATCGAGCAGGGAGAGGCGACGATTCTGCAGATTGGTCCGAATGAGGGCAAAGACCAGCACACAGCCCATCACCAGCAGGATCAACTGCCAGATCTGGATCCAGAACAGGCTCTGGCGCAACTGGTTGAGGGAGGCTTCCCGCTCCTGGCCGGAGAGGATCTGATCCCCAATCTGCTCCACCTGATGGGTCAAGCCGGTCAGCCGGACGAGGGCAAGATCGAGGGCTTTCCCCCTCTTCAGCTCCCCGGACTGCATCTGGGGATCCAGCCCCTTGAGTTCGTCAAAGAGCCGTTCAAGCACCTCCCCCAACCCATGCCTCGCCCGCGCATCGGCGGTCTCGGTACTGATCAGGAACACATCCAGCCGGTTCCACAGCAGGTCGTAATCCAGGCTCAGGGCCGCCATGTCGAGCGCCCCGGCACGGTAGAGGCGCACATCATAGAGAAATCGCTGGGACTCCTGCATTACCTGGCTGATGTTCCAGTGGGTGTTGCGGTAGAACATGTCAACGAGCTGCTCGTGCCGACTCTGCAGCAGCAGCCCCGAGAGGGACGAGAAGAGAAACAGCAGGGAAATGGCTGCAAGCAGCAGGTTATCTCGCTGTCGTCGCGTCACGGGACAACCTCGATGCGGATCACCTGCCAGACCATGTTGTTGTGGATGGCGGACACATCCATGTCGGGATGGGCCGAGAGGGGGACCAGCAGCCAGAGCGGCCCTTTATTGCGACGGGTGAGCGGTTTGTCATCCTGGTAACGCACCAGGGTCAGCGGCACCTTGGCAAACAGGGAGAGATCGACCCGCTGCTGGTAGCCATTGAGTGCGGCGACATCGATGGCGCTGGCACTATCCACCTGCTGCGCCGCCAGCACGCTCTTCAGGGTCGGGCCACGATAGCGGTGGGTGCCGAGGGTCCAGGGCGTCGCCGTCTCGAACTCCACTTGTGGCAAGGCGGCCTACGCCGCCTCATCCAGGGTGATTTCCCGCTTGTCCGGCAGGATCAGTTGCAATAGCGAAGAGGAGGAAGCCTGGGTACCGAACGAGAAAAGCACCAGCAGGAGCGAGGCCATCCCGCGCGTTGGAAAGTTCATGACATGTTGTGCCAGCTGCATCTTGAAGTTAGGTGTCAGTGTGGCGATTTCAGTGGGTCAATGCAACTGTGTGAAAAATCAATAATTATGGGCCGCGCATCTCCATCCAGTTATGTCCCTCGACGGTGAGAGGCTGATGCACACCGCAACTTTGCAGGAGTTCATCCACAAAAGCGGGCACCAGCAAGGAAGCCGGACCATAACGTTTTTCATCAAACTGGCTGCCCACTTCGCTCGGCTCCAGATTGAGCTCCACCGTATGGGCACCGTTCAGGCCGGCCTCATGGACGAATCCGGCGGCAGGGTAGACCGCCCCGGAGGTCCCGATGGAGATGAAGAGATCGCACTGGGCCAGGGCCGAGTAGATGCGGTCAAGCCCGAGGGGCATCTCCCCGAACCAGACCACATGGGGGCGCAGCGGGTGGGGAAACTGGCAGCAGGAACACAGCTCTTCCTGATGGAGATCCCCGCGCCACTCGATCACCTGACCCGAGCCTGGGCAGCGGGCCTTGAGCAACTCGCCGTGCATGTGGATGAGGTTCTTGCTGCCGGCACTCTCGTGCAGGTTGTCGATGTTCTGGGTGACCAGGGTGACGCGCCCCGGCAGCAGGCGCTCCAGCCGGGCCAATGCATAGTGGGCCGGATTGGGGTGGATCTCGGCGCGCTGCAACTGATGGCGCCGCGCATTGTAGAAACGTTGCACCAGTTCGGGATCCCGCGCATAGCCTTCAGGGGTGGCCACGTCCTCCACCCTGTGCTCTTCCCACAGGCCATCACAGGCCCGGAAGGTCTTGATACCGGATTCGGCCGAGATGCCGGCACCGGTGAGGATCACGATATGTTTGGCTGACTGCACCATGGTTGTTCTCCTCCAACGGGTAACAAGCTGACCTTAGCACAGGAGCAAGAAGCGGCCCATTCGCCCTTGGTCTTAGGCCGATGGGAACACAAAGCTCGCCATGGGCGCGAGATCCAGCCTGGCAAAGACCATCTCCTGTCCTGTCACCAGGGTAAGTGGCAACCCGAGCCCCTTGAGCAGAGCCAGCATGGGGCGATTCTGGCCGAGCACTTCCGCCGTCCACTCCCGGATCCCCTCCCCGTATGCCAGCCGCGCAAGCGCCAGCAGGATGCGACGCCCGGCGCCGCGATGCTGAAAATGATCCGCGACGATGCAGGAGAACTCGGCCCTGTCCGGGTGCAGGCGCCGGCGAACGGACTGGGCCATGGCAAGCGGCGCCCCCTGCTCGTCGGTCAGCAGCAATCCTATCTGGGGTTCTCTGGGGTAGTCGAGAAAGAAGGCGAGCTGCTCGGCCGTCGCAGGCTGCTTGGCCCGCATGAAGCGCAAATAGACGCTCTGCTCGCTCAGGGCGTCATAAGCCGCGCTTATTCGCTTCGGGTCGCTGCCCGCCAGCTCCTGCAAGCGGCAAGTCAACCCCCCCACCACCATCGTCATCGGCAGGGCGGCCCGTGAGGCGGGAGCCGTCCAACCCGACATTCCCTGCCACAAGCGCGGCTCATCGAGCGGCCAGCAAAGATAGCGAGCCATTCACCAGCGCCCTGCCACGCCGCGATCCTGCCACTGGGTGGCATCCTGCAGGTTGAAGGGGTCGTCGAGGTAGAGCGCGATGCCAAGCTCCCGGGAGCGCTGGATGAAGCGGGCCAGCAAGGAGTCGGCAGCCATCGCCTCCAGCTCGGGCAGCAGGTGTTGCCCGAGCAGCAGGGATTGCAACGGCAGACGCTCGATGAGATCAAACGGCAGGTGCTGGGCATGATCGAGCAGCAGCGCGAGTCTGGCCCCCGCGAGGCTCGCCTGCAGCACCAGGGCGAAACGGTCTGCCTGGCTCAGCAGGTGATCCCGTCGGTGGATGACCAGGGTCAGCTCGCTTGCTTCTCGCCCATGCTGCTCGAGCCAGAGCTTGAGCGGCTCCCAGTGAGGGGAAAGGCCGCTCAGGCTCAGCCAGATCGGCAGCGTGCAGGAGGCCGCATCTGCCAGCAGCCCAAGCTGTCCTCTCGCCTCTCCCTGCCAGCTACGCACGGTGCGCTTGAGCCCGCCCAGCCTGCGCTGACGCTGGGGGCCAAGATAGAGCATCTTGAGCAGACGCAGCAGATCGTCGCTTTGCAGCGGCTTGGCCAGGGCGGCCAGCACGTTGAAACCCGCATCGTGCAGGAGACGCCGGGCGCCGTCTATCAGGGTCTGATCATGAGCGGAGAGCAGGATGATGGGCAGACCGCTGTGGCGATACTGGGGATGGCTCATCAGCAGGCTGATGGCATCCTGCTCCGCCAGGCTGAGATCACAGATAAGCAATCTCACGCCCCCCTCTTCCAGCGCCTTGAGGCACCCTTCGCCATCCTGAACCCAGTGGCAGGGCAACCCCAGTCCCTGGATCTCCTGCTGAATACAGGCTCCCTGGAAGGGGTGATCTTCGAGCAGCAGGATCTGGCACTGGGCGAGCCAGGCACGCCACCCCTGCTCCCGTGCCTGCAACCCCTCGAGCCAGGGATCGCTGAGGCGATAGATCCCCGCCCCGGGAGCCAGCAGATGAGGCAGATAGTCGGCCCCCTGATGAGAGGCAGGATCAAACAGGGCGATGGCCCCGGCGGCAAACAGCCCTTCCCATTGCCAGCCGGCATCGGGTCGGGTGCGGTGCAGATTGGCATAGGCCGGCAGGCCCGCCCCCTTGACCGCCTGATGGGAGACAGCGTCCAGGGCATAGACGCTGACCGGGTAAAACGTTGGCTCCTGGCTGTCATCAGACTCCAGCAAGGCCATAAACTCTTCATCTGTGATGATCATGTCATGCTCTCTCGCCCAGTTGTCGGCAGACCTCTTCCACGCTCTGCCTCAAGGCGGCTGCAAGGGGATGTCCGGGGGCCTCCTGCCAACGGTCGATCACCTCTACCAGGGGGGTAGCCCCCACCATTTTGGCGGCCCCCTTCATCTTGTGTAAAGCCGTATTGAGGGCCTTCTCGTCCCCTTGTGTGACACACCGCTCAATGTCGGCCAGATCCTGGTGAACCGATGCCAGATAGATGTCAATGAGGGCCGGGCTGAGGGAGACGGGCAGGGAAAGGGCTGCCGTTGGCTGCGGTGCCTTCCCCCCTTCATGGGGGCCAAAGACGGTACGAAGCAATACGGCCAGATCCCTGAGCAAGACGGGTTTGTCCAGATGGCCCTAACAGCCGCATTCCGCCAGTCGCTGCGCCGCCGGCTCGCTAAGATCCGCGGTGATCACGTAGACGGGTAGATGCTGCCAGCGTTCATCGGCGTGCAATTGCCTGCAGAGCTCGGCGCCGTCCATCACCGGCATCTGCAGATCCGTCAGCACCAGATCCACCGACTCCGATTGCAGGATCTCCAGTGCCAGACGGCCATTGGCCGCGCTCATTACCCGGGCCCCCAGCTGACCCAGCTGCATGCTGATCAGCATTCTGTTCACCTCGTGATCTTCCACCAGCAGCACCCGCCTGCCTGCCCCCGGCAGGTCCGTGATCTCCTCGGCGCCACGGACGAGTCTAGGCTGCAGCAGGCTGACCACGGAGCCCGGGATCCAGGGTTCCCCCTGCCAGTACCAGGCGCGCAAGCCCCCATCGTCCTGCATGGCCCCAAGGCAAGGTGCCGCCGGATCCTCGGCCACGCCAAACTCTGCGAGCCAGGCCCGCATATATTCGAGCTCCTCGGGCAACAGTTGCAGGGAGACCGTCTTGACGCGCGGTTGCCAGGGCGCCTTCTCCTGCGCATGCCTGAGGGGCAACGAGCAGAGGAAACGGCTACCCCCGCGAGCCAGAGGCTCGACCCGGATCTCGCCCCCCATCTGCTCCACCAACTGGCGGCAGATGGCTAGCCCAAGCCCGGTTCCCTGGGCTCTGGGCTGGCCAGGCTCCTCCCCTTGTTCGAAGGGCAGGAACAACCGGGGCAACAGCTCGGCACTGATCCCGGGCCCCTCGTCGTCTACCCCGCACACAATCCACTCCCCTTGTCGCCGGGCCCAGAGCACCACCTCTCCCCGCTCGCTGAACTTGATGGCGTTGGAGAGCAGGTTGTGCAGCACCTGTTGCACCCGGTGGGGATCGAGTTCCATCAAGGCGGGCAGCGCCGGGTCGAGCGCCAGGCGCAGTTGCAGATGGCGGGATCGCGCCTTGGACCAGTGCACCGCCGCCACGTGCTCGCACAGCTCCACCAGATCCGTGGGCTGTACGGAGAGGCGCAACTGACGCGTCTCGTTGCGGCTGAAGTCGAGCACATCGTTGAGCAGTCCGAGCAGTTCATTGCCCGCCTGTCTGACATGGGCCAGAGCCGAGGCCTGCTCTGCATTGAGTCCGGTCTGCTCGAGCCCTGTCTCTTGATCAGATCTTGATCCCCTGCGCCATCAGATCCTTGGCGGCAAGAAAACCCTCCATTTTACTTTGCA
>NZ_JAPDBQ010000115.1:0-13713 GCF_027705325.1 Aeromonas sp. QDB18 | reverse complement strand
AGCAGCGAAAATCGATACAGAACAGGACCTTAGAAGGAATTTCAAATGAAGTGTTTTCTTAAGGTCCTGTATATGAATAGCCATTACGGTCAGATTGTTTTCCAGTCAGACATGATTAATTAACCTTCTTGCAACAATCACAAGGAGAGCACCATGTTGCAAGCAACCTTCAAGCGTACCCTGATCGGTAGTCTGCTCGCACTGAGCGTCGGCGCCCACGCCCAGATCAACGAAGTCCACTTCCTGATCCCGGGCGGCGCTGGCGGCGGCTGGGATACCACGGCCCGCGGCACCGGTGAAGTGCTGGCCAAGTCCGGTCTGGTCAAGACCGTCTCCTACCAGAACATGTCCACCGGTGGCGGCGCCAAGGCCATCGCCCACCTCATCGAGACCTCGGCCCAGTCCGACAAGACTCTGATGGTCAACTCCACCCCCATCATCGTCAAATCCCTCTCCAAGGAGCTGCCCCAGTCCTTCCGTGATCTGACGCCGGTGGCCGCCATCATCGCCGACTACCAGGCGCTGGCGGTGAAGGCGGACTCCCCCTATCAGAACTGGGCCCAGCTGCTGGCCGCCTACGAGGAGAACCCGGCCAAGGTGAAGATTGCCGGGGGTTCCGCCCGTGGCAGCCTGGATCACCTGGTCGCCGCCCTGACCTTCAAGAATGCCGGCGCCGACGCCAGCAAACTGCGCTACGTCGCCTACGATGCCGGCGGCAGCGCCATGGCCGCCGTGCTGGCCGGAGAGACCCAGGCCATCTCCACCGGCTTTGGCGAGGCGATGGAAGCGGTCAAGTCAGGCCAGATGCGGATCCTCGGGGTCACTTCCGACAAACGCCTGCCGGGGGCGGAGCAGATCCCCACCTTCAGCGAGCAGAACAACCCCACCGTCTTCGCCAACTGGCGCGGTTACTTCGCCTCCCCCACCATCAGCCCGGAGAAATCCGCCGAGTTTGCCGCCCTGCTCAAGCAGATGTACGACAAGCCGGAGTGGGAAGTGGTCCGCAGCCGCAACAGCTGGACCAACCTCTACCAGTCCGGTCCCGAGTTCACCGCCTTCCTTGACGGCCAGGAGCAGCAGATCGGCGGCCTGATGCGCGAGCTCGGCTTCATCAAATAACCCTCGCTGTCCCATCGCAGGCGGGCGCAGGCCCGCCGCTCATGTTGGAGTCAAAAGATGAACATTACCAAGGAGCGACTGGGGGGCCTGCTGTTTCTGCTGCTCTCCCTCGCCTATGGCTACTACGCCACCGAGATACCGGGCTACCCCGGCGACGAATACGAACCCTTCACCGCCAGCACCCTGCCCTATGCCCTGGCCGGGCTCGGGGCGCTGCTCTCCCTGCTGCTGGTGCTCTTCCCCGGGGGCGAGCCCCTGCGCCGGGAAGAGGGGGACTGGCGCCGGGTCTTCATCCTGCTCGGGCTCATGGTCATCTACGGACTGGGGCTCACCTGGTTTGGCTTCGTGCTCTCGACCATCGCCTTCCTGAGCGTGGGCATCCGGGTGCTCGGTGAGCCCAGCCTGCGCTACGGCCTGATGATCAGCGTCCCCTTCTCCATCGGCTTCTGGGCCCTGCTCACCAAGGGGCTCAACGTCTATCTGGAGCCGGGTCGCCTGTTCACCCTGCTCGGTTTCTAAGGAGTCACCATGTTAGACGGAATCTTGCAAGGACTCGGCACCGCACTGCTGCCGGTCAACCTGATGATGGTGGTGCTTGGCTGCTTCATCGGCACCTTTATCGGCATGTTGCCGGGCCTTGGCCCGGTCACTGCCATCGCCCTGATGATCCCCATCACCTATGGCCTGGATCCGGCCTCCGGCATCATCTTGATGGCGGGGGTCTATTACGGCGCCATCTTCGGGGGCTCCACCTCCTCCATCCTGATCAACGCCCCCGGCTGCTCCGCCACCGTGGTCACCGCCTTCGACGGCTATCCCCTGGCCTGCAAGGGACAGGCGGGCAAGGCGCTGGCCATCGCCGCCTACGCCTCCTTCACCGGCGGCACCCTCTCCGCCATTATGCTGATGGTGGCGGCGCCCCTGCTCGCCAAGGTCTCCCTCTCCTTCCAGTCGGCGGATTACTTCGCCCTCATGGTGCTGGGCCTCTCCGCCGTGGCGGCCTTTGCCGGCAAGGGGCAGGTGCTCAAGGCGCTGATCATGGCGCTGTTCGGCATCATGATCTCCACCATCGGCATCGACCGCAGTGTCGGAGTAGACAGGTTTACCTTCGGCCTGCCGGACCTGCGTGACGGCTTCTCCTTCCTGCTGCTGGCCATGGCCACCTTTGCCCTCGCGGAGATCCTGATGGCGGTGCTGCGCCCCGGCAAGGACAGCAGCGAGGAAGAGGCCAGGCAGATGCAGCAGCTCGGCAGCCTCAAGCTGAGCAAGGAAGAGGTCAGGGAGATCGCGCCTCCCATCGCCCGCTCCTCGGTGCTGGGCTTTCTCATCGGCGTGTTGCCGGGAGCCGGCGCCACCATCGCCGCCTTCATGGCCTATGGCGCCGAGCGCAACATCGCCGGCAAGCAGCGCCAGGAGCAGTTCGGCAAGGGCAGCCTGCGCGGTCTGGCCGCCCCGGAAGCGGCCAACAACGCCGCCTCCACCGGCTCCTTCGTGCCCCTGCTGACCCTGGGGATCCCGGGCTCCGGCACCACGGCCCTCATCCTGGGCGCCCTGGTGGCCTACGGCATCCAGCCGGGCCCGCGTCTATTCATGGAGCATCCGGACGTCTTCTGGTCGGTGATCATCTCCATGTATCTGGGCAACGTGGTGCTGTTGATCCTGAACCTCCCCCTCATCCCCTACCTGGCCCGGGTACTGGCGGTGCCGCGCCCCGTGCTCATCCCCATGGTGCTGCTGTTCTCCCTGACCGGGGTCTATCTGGTCTCCTTCAACACCATGGACATCCATGTGATGGCCATCGTTGCACTGATCGCCATCGGCCTGCGCCTGCTCACCTTCCCCATGGCCCCCATGCTGCTCGGCTTCATCCTGGGGGGCATGCTGGAGGACAACCTGCGCCGGGCCCTGGTGATCAACGACGGCAGCCTGAGCTTCCTGTGGGAGCGCCCCATCACCCTCGCCTTCACGGTGATCACCCTGACCATGTTGCTGCTGCCCGTCTGGCAGTGGTGGCAGGCTCGCCGGGCCCCCAAGGGGGAGCCTGCCACCAGCCACTGAATCGATGAGCCTCTGCCACCTCTGAACCCTGACCATCACGCGCAGAGACCTTGATGCCCACGGGAAGCAAACCCTGATAAAAAGAGCGCCGAAAGGCGCTCTTTTCTTGTCTGGACAACAGGTTCCGGGCGATCGGATCACGGCTTGCGGTAACGCCGCTCCGGCCGCCCGACGGTGCCATATTCGAGCTCGGGGCTCGCCAGTTGCTGCCCCACCAGAAATTCCAGATAGCGGCGTGCCGTGGTCCGGCTCACCCCTATACGGCTGCCTATCTCCTCGGCACTGGCGGCCTCCGGAGTCAGGGCCGTCAGCACCCGCTGCAGGGTGAGAGCATCGATGCCCTTGGGCAGTCCCTCTGCCGCCACCTGCTGCAACGGCGTACCGAACAGGGTGTCCACCGCCTGCTGATCGATGTCGGCCAACGCCGCCAGGGCGGCGATGCTCTGACGGTACTTCTCCAGGGTGTCGCGCAGGCGCTCGAACACCACGGGCTTCAAGATGAAATCCACCACCCCGAGGCGCATCGCCTCCTGCAGGGCAGCGGCTTCCCGCGCCGCGGTGAGCAGGATCACATCCAGACTCGCCCCCGCCTGGCGCAGCTCTCTCAATAGCGAGAACCCCTCTCCATCGGGCAGCCAGACATCCAGCAGCACCAGATCGGGCCGGAGGATCCCTATCTGCTCCCTGGCATCGAACAGGGTCAACGCCACCCCCAGCACCTCAAAACCGGCGAGGCGCTGCACGAAGCGGCGGTGGATCTCGGCAATGGCGGGATCATCCTCGACGATCAGGATCTTGATCACTCACACCTCCTTGGGAATGTAACAGACGACGCAACTTCCCTGCGTCGTGGCTTCGATGGTGATCTCCCCCTGCAGGGCATCCAGGGTCTTGCGCACCAGGGAGAGCCCGATACCGTTTCCTGGCTCGGGCTTGCTGCTGACCCCCTGTTCGAACAACCTGTCCGCCAACTGCGGGTCGATACCGCCAGCCCCATCCTCCACCTCCAGCACCAGATCCTGCCCCAGATCGCTCAGGGAAACCCGGATGGGCTGATAGGGCGCACCGTGGCGGCGGGTCGCCTCGAAGGCGTTGTCGATGAGGTTGCCCAGCACCGTTACCAGCTGGGAACCGCTGACACGGGCAGGAATATCGTGCAGACGGGCATCGGGATCGATCACGAGCTCAAGACCGAGCTCGTGGGCCCTGTGGTATTTGCCGAGCAGCAACCCCGCCACCTTGGGTTTGGCGATGGCCCCCATCAGGAAGCCGAGCAGGGTCTGCTCGGTGGCCGCCTCCCGCCCGATGAAGGCGAGCGCCTCCCGGGTAGCACCGAGCTCAATGAGGCCGGCGATGGTCCCGAGCTGGTTGTTGTGCTCGTGGGTCTGCACCCGCAGCAGATCGCTGTAGGCCTGCACCTGGGAGAGCTGGGCGCTGAGTTCCGCCAGCTCGTCCTTGCGGCGAAAACTCGACACGGCGCCGATCAGCTTGCCCTCGCGCACCAGCGGCAAGCGGTTGACGATGAGGGACTGGCCGTTGAGCACTATCTCCTCGTCAAACTGGGGGGTCTGCTCTTGCAGGATGGAGAGCATGCGACTGCCCGGCAGCAGGTGACCAATGGGCTGGCCGATGGCGCTCCTGGCGGTGGTGTCGTCCAGGCGCAGCAGCTTGATGCCGTTGGGGTTCAGGGAGGTGAGGCGCCCTTGCTCGTCGATGGTGAGGATCCCCTCGCGCACCGTGCGCAGGGTACAGTCGAGCTCCGCATAGAGTCGCCCCATCTGCTCGGGTTCAAAGCCGAATATCGCCTTCTTGTAGCGCCGGGCCAGCCAGGCGGCTGCGACACTGTTGAGTACCACAATGAGCAATGTCATGGCCAGGCCAAAGCGCAAATAGCCCTGCAGATCCGCATCGATGTCCCGCACCAGATAGCCGACCGACACCACCCCGATGATCTTGCCCATCTCGTCCCGGATGGGCCCCTTGCCGCGCACCGAGACCCCAAGGGACCCTTGGGCCCTGGAGATATAGGCTTCTCCCTGCAGGGCACGCTCGGGATCATCCCCCACCATGGCTTTGCCAATCCGGTCCGCATTGGGGTGCACCAGGCGGCGTGCCTGCCTGTCCCCGATGACGATGTAGCTGGCCCCGACCTCGGCGCGGATCCGCTCCACCAGGGCATTGAGGCGGACCGTATCCGCCCGCTTCACCCCGGCGATGACGCCGGACTCCCGCGCCACCAGCCGTGCCACATCCAGGGCCTGATCCCCCACCTCACGGTAGCGCTGCTCGGCGACATAGTAGTAGCTGGCCCCGCTCAGCAACACCAGTTGCAACAGACTGACCAGACAGAGAATGAGCAGGAAGCGTCCTTGCAACCCGAGCCTCATGCCTCCTTGTCGCCTCGCAACAAGTCGAGCAGCAGACTGCCATCGCGCAGGGCCTTGTGCACCTGCACCGAGGTGGGTTTGGTGGGATCTTCGTAGAAGTGGGTGGATTCAATCTGCAGGCGCACCAGGTACTCGGCGGGCAACTGGCTTGCCAGGGACTGGTGCAACATGGGGAAGAGCAGTCGATCGGCCCGGGTGATCTCCCCCCCGAGCAGCAGCTTGCCCGGGTTGAGCAGGCAGATGAGGTTCGCCAGTACCCGGGAGAGGCGGCCTGCTGCCTGGTGCAGGATGTCCTGACACAGGCTGTTGCCGGCCAGCGCCAACTCGCACAGCTCGCGGATGGTGACGCTTTCGGGCAGATCGAACTCCTGCATCCGTTCACGCAGCTCCCGATATTGCGCCTCCAGCGCCTGATTGGTCACGAGGGTGCAGGCGCAGCCGAAGCCACCGCAGTAGCAGCGCTGGCCATAGGGTTCGAGCTGCAGGTGGCTGAGATCCCCGAGCAGAGCCGACTCGCTCTCGATGAGCTGGCCATTGACCACCATGCCGACCCCGATGTCGTTGTGCACGAACACCAGCACCGCATCCGAGCAGTTCCTGGCGGCGCCCCACTCCCGCTCGGCCTGGATCCAGGTGCGCACGTCGCCGCTCACCAGCACGGGTACCGAGAAGGCTTCCTGCAGGGTGGGACCGAGGGGCCAGTTGCGCAGATCGTAATAGGGAAAATGCTTGACCATGCCGGAGTGGCGCTCCACCTGGCCGGGCAGGCAGAGGGCGATGCAGGCCAGACGCAGCGCCTTCTTGGGCAAAAAGCCCTCGATGGCCCGCACCAGGCTGGCCAGCAGCTCGGCACGCTCCGCCTCGTTGAAGACATGGCGATGGCGTGCCAGGGAGTGACCCGCGAGATCGAACAGGGCCATGTCCACATAGCCGCGCCCCAGGCGCATGGAGAGAAACTGGAAGCGGCGCTCGTTGATGCGCAGCAGGGTCTGGCGACGGCCACGCCCCACCGAGCTCTCGCCGCAGGTGACCACCAGGCCGCCGTCCAGCAGCTCGCGGGTGATCTTGGTGATGCTGGCCGGCGACAGGCCGGTCAGACGGGACAGATCGGTACGGGACAGCTCCTTGTGCTCCTCCAGGCTGGCATAGACCAGGCCGTAGTTGAGCTGACGGATCAAATCGATACTGCCTTTCACGATCTCATTCATAGGGTTGGGGCTAACGAAAGGAACGAATGGCGCGATTTTCACACATTCTGCGCCGATCCCCAAATTTGCCGTCTGGAAATCCTGTCCAGACGGCAAAAATGTGATTAGTAACGGAAGCGGGAGACGAGTTGGCGCAATTTGTCACCCGTGCCTGCCAGGGCGCGGGTGGTGGTGCTGGACTCCCCGGACGCCTCGGTCAGCTCGCTGACGATCTGCTGGATGGCCACCAGGTTCTTGTTGATCTCCTCGGAGACCGCGTGCTGCTCCTCGGCGGCCGTGGCGATCTGGATGTTCATGTCGTTGATGGTGCCGACCGCCGCCACCATGCTGTCCAGGGAGCTGGCGATGTGGCTCGCCTCCTGCACCGTCTCCTGGCTGCGTGCCTCGCTGGCCTGCATCACCTCCACCGCCTGTTTCACTCCGCCCTGCAGGCGCTGGAGCATCTCGTTGATCTCTTTGGTGCTCTGCTGGGTACGGCCCGCGAGGGATCGCACCTCGTCCGCCACCACCGCAAAGCCGCGCCCCTGCTCGCCCGCCCGGGCCGCCTCGATGGCGGCGTTGAGGGCCAGCAGGTTGGTCTGATCGGCGATGCCGCGAATGACCTCCACCACGGAGCCTATCTTGCCGGTCTCGTGGGCGAGCTGCTCGATGACCCCGGCCGCCACATGCACTTCGTCCACCAGCCGGTTGATGCTGCCGATGGCGCTGTTCACCACCCCCCGGGCCGCATCGGACTCGCGGGCCGCATCGCTGGTGGCGCTGGCGGCGTTGGAAGCGCTCGCCGCCACCTCCTGGGCGGTGGAGCTCATCTCGGTCACCGCGGTCACCACCTGATCCGTCTCCTTGCCATGGCCCTGCATCTGCCTGTCCGCATGCTCGCTCAGGCTATGCAGCCGATCCACGGCCCCCAGCAACTGGTGGCTGGTCTCCCCCACCTGGCTCACCACCGACTGGATCCGCTCGACGAAGCGGTTGAAGGCGGCGGCCAGCTGCCCCACCTCGTCCTTGCTCTGCACCTTGAGGCACTGGGTCAGATCCCCGTCCCCGTCGGCGATGTCATTGAGTGCGGCAACCGCATCCGCCAGCGGGCGGGTGACCCGGTTGCCGATCACCACGGTGGCCGCCAGGGTCACCCCCAGGATCACCAGGATGAACAGCACCCCGGTTTTCAGGGAGCCATACATGGTCTCCTCCCGCTCGCTGCGCAGGGTGGCCAGCTCATTGTCGATGTCGTCGATGTAGAAGCCCGTGCCCACGACCCACTGATACTTGTCGAGCACCAGATTGAAGGAGAGCTTGGGGGCATCCCGCCCGATAGAGGGCTTGTTGGTCCAGTACTCCGAGAAGCCATCTCCTTCCCGCGCCGACTTGATGATCCCCTGAATGAGGAAGGCACCCTTGGTATCCTTGTCCTGCCAGCGGTTCTTCCCCTCCATCTCGGGCCGGGTCGGCAGCAGCACGGTATTGCCCTGATAGTCGTAGACGAAGAAGTAGCCGTCGCTGCCATAGCGCAGCGGCCGCAATATCTCCTTCACCTGCTGGCGCACTTCGGGGCTGTCAGGCTTGCCGTAGCTGCCCTCGATGGCCGTCTTGGCCAGCATCAGATAACTGCTGAGCAGCGCCTTGCGCTCCTTGATTGCCCTCTCCCGCGCCACCACCAGATCCGATTCCAGATCGCTCCTGGCCACCAGGTAGTTGCTGAGATTGACCACCAGGGCCATCAGCAGCACGGGGATGGCCCCCAGTAACAGGATCTTCTGCTTAAGTGTCATTGTGTCACCCTTTGTGCTGTGTTCATTGCTGCATGATGTCTGCCTAAACGGCATGGGAAGCTGGCCGAAAGGGAAGTGCGTTCGCTACAATCCCGCCACCTTTAATTATCGACCAGATGAGCTGACTCATGAACCTATGTCCTTGCGGTTCCTCTCTTTTTCTTGCCAAGTGCTGCGGTGTACTCCACGCAGGTCAGCCCGCCGCCACCCCGGAGCAGCTGATGCGATCCCGCTACAGCGCCTTCGTGCTGGGATTGGGAGAATATCTGGTACACAGCTGGCACCCGGACTATCTGAACGGGCTGACCGCGGCCGACCTCTCATCGACCGACACCCGCTGGGATGGCCTCGAGATCCTCACCAGCCAGGGCGGCCCCGATGACACCCTCGGCATGGTGGAATTCAAGGCCTGGTTCCTGGAAGGGGACGAACGTCACTGCCTCCATGAGCGATCCCGCTTCGTGCGCCATCAGGGGCGCTGGGTCTACACCGACGGCGAGCAGGATCCGGCGCCGCTGCGGGTGGGGCGAAACGACCCCTGCCCCTGTGGCAGCGGCAAGAAGTTCAAGAAGTGCTGCGGCTGAGGTTTCCCCCACGCCGCCCTCTGGCCAGCCCCCGGGCTGGCCTTCTCCCCTCCCGTCATGCTTTCCCCTGCCCGCCTCGACGGTGACGTGAGGTTCATCACATTTCGCTCATCGCCTCACACTTAATGAGCGTTTACGAACATTAATTTGGCCCATATCAAACATTTTACGTCGTGAAGGCGCCACACTGGCCTTATCTGGAAGAGATGAGACGGGCAAGAATGAAAAGAATCACCACACAAGTCGTCATCATAGGGGGTGGCGCCACCGGCGCCGGCATCATGCGCGATTGCGCACTGCGCGGCATCGACTGCATCCTGCTTGAGCGGGACGACATCGCCGCCGGCACCACGGGCCGCAACCATGGCCTGCTTCACTCCGGCGCCCGCTACGCGGTGACGGATCAGGAGTCCGCCCGCGAGTGCATTCAGGAGAACCGCATCCTCAAGCGGATCGCCAGCCACTGCGTCGAGGACACCGGCGGCCTCTTCATCACCCTGCCGGAAGATGACATCCATTTTCAAAATACCTTCATGGACGCCTGCGCCCTGGCGGGCATCGACGCCCGCCAGCTGGATCCCGCCGAGGCGCTACGCCTTGAACCCAACGTCAACCCGGCGCTGATCGGCGCCATTCAGGTGCCGGACGGCACGGTCGACCCCTTCCGTCTGGCTGCCGCCAACGTGCTGGATGCCAAGGAGCACGGCGCCCGCATCTTCACCCACAGCAAGGTGCTGGGGCTGCTGCGCACCCAAGACAGAGTGCACGGGGTCAAGGCGATCAACACCCGCACCGGCGAAGCGTTCGAGGTGGAGTGCCAGGAGGTGATCAACGCCGCCGGCATCTGGGGCCAGCAGATCTGCGAGTACGCCGATCTCGGCATCCGCATGTTCCCGGCCAAGGGCTCCCTGCTCATCATGGATTACCGCATCAACCAGCTGGTGCTCAACCGCGCCCGCAAACCGGCGGACGCGGACATCCTGGTGCCGGGCGATACCATCTCCCTCATCGGCACCACCTCGAGTCGCATCGATTACCACAAGATTGACCAGCTCACCGTCGAGCCTGAAGAGGTGGAAGTGCTGCTGCGCGAAGGGATAAAACTGGCCCCCATCATGGCCCGCACCCGATTGCTGCGCGCCTATGCCGGGGTTCGCCCGCTGGTGGCGGTGGATGGCGACGAGTCCGGCCGCAACATCAGCCGTGGCATAGTGCTGCTGGATCACGCCGAGCGCGACGGGCTCAAGGGCTTCAACACCATCACCGGCGGCAAGCTGATGACCTACCGGCTGATGGCAGAATGGGCCACCGACTTGCTTGCCAAGAAGCTTGGCAACAGCAAACCGTGCCGCACCGCTGAACTGAGCCTGCCCGGCTCGCGGGATCCGGAGAAGGTCTCCGCCCCCGGTCTCTCGGTCCCGGCTGAAGGCTCGGCCCAGTACCGTCACGGCGAGCGGGTCATCGCCTTTTTCCGCGACAATCCCAAGGCCAACGCCCTCATCTGCGAATGCGAGATGGTGACCGCAGGTGAAATCGAATACGCCCTGCGCGAGCTGGATGTGGACAACCTGGTGGATCTGCGCCGCCGCACTCGTCTGGGCATGGGACCCTGTCAGGGGGAGCTGTGCGCCTATCGCGCCGCCGGCCTGATGCAGGAGTACGGCAAGGCCGACGGCCGCCAGGCTTGCGTCATGCTGCGCCAGTTCCTGGAGGAGCGCTACAAGGGCACCCGCCCCGTGCTGTGGGGCGATGCCCTGCGCGAAGCCGAATTTACCTACTGGATCTACGAGGGGCTGTTCGGCCTTGGCGAGTGGACGGCCCCCCACCTGGTGGCCGAGCCCCCCTTCCCGCAAGACGCCAGCACCGCCAATCCCACCAAGGAGCGCAGCCATGAAATTTGACAGCATCGCTATCGGCGGCGGCATGGCGGGCCTCTCCGCGGCCCTGCGCCTGGCCGAGGCCGGCCAGAAGACCCTGCTGATGGCCTCCGGCCAGAGCGCCCTGCACTTCTCCTCCGGCTCGGTGGATCTGCTGGAGAGCGAGGGAGATCCCCGCGCCGCCCTGCCCGCCTTTATGGCCGCCAACCCCGAGCATCCCTACAGCAAGGTGGGGCTGGCCCATATCGCGGCGAGCCTCGATGATCTGCAACGCCACTGCGCCGCCCAGGGCTTGCCGCTGTTTCGCCAGGAGCGCAACCACCAGCGGCTGACCCCCATCGGCACCCTCAAAGCCACCTGGCTCTCCCCCGACACCTGCGCCTGCGTGACCGATGCACCGGCCCCCGACGCCATCCTGCTGGCCACCCTGGAGGGATTTCGCGACTTTCACCCCGAGCTCGCGGCAGCGAATCTCGCGACCCACGCGCGCTTCGCCCACTGCCGCATCCTGACCGGGGAAATTCGGCTGCCCCAGCTGGCCGAGTTCAGCCGCAATCCCCACGAGTTTCGCTCCGCCGACATCGCCCGCCTGTTTGACAAGCAGGGCAATGGCCAGCATGACCTGCTGACGGATCTAGCCCGCGAGATCAGCCGCATGGTGCAGGAGAGCGGTGAGCCGCGCTGCCGCCACCTGGTGCTGCCCGCCTGCCTGTCGCTGGGGCTGGTCGGCCCGCGCCTGACGGAGCTGGAGCAGCGCACCGGCTGCATCATCAAGGAGGTTGCCACCATGCCGCCGTCGCTTATTGGCATGCGGATGCAGGAGGCCCTCAAGCGCCGCTTCATGGCCCTTGGCGGCACCTTCCTCACCAGCGAGCGGGTGCTGGGCGCCCGTTACGACGGCGATCGGGTCATCGGCGTGCACAGCCAGAATGGCGACGATCAACTCTTTGAAGCGGATAACTTTGTACTCGCCTCCGGCAGCTTCTTCAGCCGCGGGCTGGAGTCGCGCCTGCGCGGCATTCGTGAGCCCATCTTCAACGCCGACGTGCTGAGCCTGCCCGAGCGCGACGCCTGGGCCGGCCGCCGCCTGTTCGACTACCACCCCTTCATGGGTTTCGGGGTCAAGACCGACGACAAGCTCAGAGTGCTGCGTGGCGGCAAACCGCTCGTCAACCTCTACGGCGCCGGTAGCGTGCTGGCGCACTATGACCCCATAAAAGAAGGGTCAGGCTCAGGCGTGGCCGTTGCCACCGGCTGGCAGGCTGCCGGTCATATTTTGAGTTCAGCCCAATGACGATTTTGTCCCATATCCCGTGCCTTCACACCCAACGGGAGGAGAACTGACATGCTACTGGATCATGCCAACCAAACCTTCGATCAGTGCATCAAATGCACCGTCTGTACCGCCTACTGCCCGGTGGCCAAGGCCAACCCGGCCTACCCAGGCCCCAAGCAGGCGGGCCCGGATGGGGAGCGGCTGCGCATCAAGAGCCCGGAGCTCTTTGACAGCGCCCTCAAGTACTGCACCAACTGCAAGCGCTGCGAAGTGGCCTGCCCGAGCGGGGTGCGCATCGGCGACATCATCGCCAAGGCCAAACACCAGTACAGCGGCTTCAAACCGGGGATCCGCGAGTTCGTGCTCTCCCACACCGACCTGATGGGCAGCATGTCCACCCTGATGGCCCCGGTGGTCAACTTCACCACCGGCCTCAAGCCGATGAAGCTGGTGCTGGACAAGGCGCTGGGGGTCTCCTCCCACCGCGACCTGCCCAAATACTCCCAGGGCACCTTCCGCGGCTGGTACAAAAAGCAGAAAGCGAGTCAGGCCCGCTTTACGCGCCAAATTGCCTACTTCCACGGCTGCTACGTCAACTACAACCACCCGCAACTTGGCAAGGAGCTGGTGCAGGTGCTCAACGCCATGAACATCGGCGTCCAGCTGCTGGAGCGGGAGAAGTGCTGCGGCGTGCCGCTGATTGCCAACGGCTTCATGGACAAGGCCAAGCAGCAGGCGGCCTTCAACATCCAGCAGCTGGAGAACACCCTGCTCGGCAACGAGATGCCGCTACTAGCCACCTCCTCCACCTGCGGCTTCACCCTGCGCGACGAATACCCCCACCTGCTGGAGCAGGACAACCACAAGGTGCGCGATCGCATCTCGCTGGTGACCCGCTTCCTGTGGAACGAGTTCTACCAGGGCAACAAGCCGGCGATGAAGCCGCTCAATCTGCACATCGCCTACCACACCCCCTGCCACATGGAGAAGATGGGGGGGGTCATCTATACCCTGGAGCTGCTGCGCGCCATCCCAGGGGTCAAGGTGACGGTGCTGGACTCCCAGTGCTGCGGCATCGCCGGTACCTACGGCTTCAAGTCGGAGAACTACCAGACCAGCCAGGCCATCGGCGAGGGGCTGTTTGATCAGATAAACCGGCTCAAGCCCGATCTGGTCATCACCGACTGCGAAACCTGCAAATGGCAGATCGAGATGAGCACAGCGTTCCGCTGCGAACACCCCATCCACCTGCTGGCCCAGGCCCTGGCTTGATCCCCTTGCCACGCTAGGCCAGACGGCCCGCTCGGCAAAGAGGCCGACAAGCAAACACCAGATGGAAAAAGAGCCGGCAAGCGCCGCAATGCTGATCAGTTAAGGATCCATTGACCGATCCTTCTGCTGTAGGACAATCCGGAACCAATCACTGGTTCCG
>NZ_JAPDBQ010000114.1:0-13776 GCF_027705325.1 Aeromonas sp. QDB18 | reverse complement strand
CGACAACAGGTCAACTGAGCGAAATCGGCGCCTGAGAGACTGCTGTCCTGCTTTGGAATTGTGCAACAAGGCCCCGTTCAGCACGAAGTGATCCCCCTCGCGCACTGCGGTGAGGCGCATGCTCACCACGTCGGAGCCGGCACCCGGCTCGCTCATGGCCAGCGCCCCCACGTGTTTGCCGCTGACCAGATCAGGCAGATATTTCGCCTTCTGATCAGGGGTGCCGTGGCGGTGGATCTGGTTGATGCAGAGGTTGGAGTGGGCGCCGTAGGAGAGGCCGACCGAGGCGCTGGCGCGGCTCACCTGCTCCATCACCAGCACATGGGCCAGATAGCCGAGGTTCACCCCGTCATACTCCTCCGCCACCGTGATGCCGTGCAGCCCCAGCTCACCCATGCGGGGCCAGAGATCCCGGGGGAAAGCGTTGCTCTGATCGATCTCGCTGGCGCGCGGTGCGATCACTTTCTGGCAGAAAGCCTCGACCTGTTCGGTCAGGGCCTGGAGGGTTTCATCCATCAGGGCATGCATCCGTGCTCTCCTTGGTGCAGTGGACTGCCGATTTCCCCTGCCATCAGGGTGATGACTGGTCAGTCCATTCGTGATTCAAGTTTACGTTAGCGTAAACGTAAATTGATTGTTGGTCTAAGGTAAATTCGATGGCAGCCCGCCGCAAGGGGCTACCCGGGCAGAGGAGCGCAAGGAGTGAACAGGATGTGCAACAGCAACATGGATGTGGCCGGCCCAGGGTGGCCTGCCATCGCCTGCCAACGGGCTAGGAGGGGGGCATGAGCCAGCATCACACCCAGTACGGGGATCTACCGCTCTACATCGGTGGCGAGGCGTGTCCGTCCGCAAGCGACGAGTGGATAGAGGTGACCGACCCGGCGGACCAGCATCTGCTGGCGCGGGTGCCGAAAGCTACCTCTGCGGAAATTGAGCTGGCGGTGCGCACCGCCCACGACGCCTACCTGCAGTGGCGGGAGGTGCCTCTCTCCGAGCGGGCTCGGGTGATGTTCAACTACCAGCATCTGTTGAAAGTGCATCACGACGAGCTGGCGACCCTGCTGGCCCAGGAAACCGGCAAGAACCTGGCGGATGCCAAGGGGGATGTGTGGCGCGGCATCGAGGTGGTGGAGCAGGCCTGTGCCATTGCCAGCCAGACCCTGGGGGAGACCATGGGCAACGTGGCGCGCCGGGTGGATGGCCACTCCTGGGTGCAGCCCCTCGGGGTCTGCGTCGGCATCACGCCGTTCAACTTTCCGGCCATGATCCCGCTCTGGATGTTCCCGCTGGCGGTGGCCTGCGGCAACGGCTTTGTGCTCAAGCCCTCCGAGCAGGATCCCCTCACCCCCATGCGCCTGGCCGAGCTGTTTACCGAAGCGGGGGCCCCCAGGGGCATTCTGTCGGTGGTGCATGGCGGCGCCGATCAGGTGGATGCGCTGCTCAGCCACCTGGACGTGAAGGCGGTGAGCTTCGTGGGCTCGGCCCGGGTCGGTGGTCACGTCTATCGCAGCGCCACGTCGCAGCTCAAGCGCGCCCAGTGTTTTGTCGGCGCCAAGAACCACATGGTGATCATGCCGGATGCCAACAAGGCGCAGGTGCTCGGCAACCTGGTGGGAGCCGGAGTCGGCGCCGCCGGTCAGCGCTGCATGGCCATCAGCGTGGCGGTGTTCGTGGGGAGCGCCAGGGAGTGGATCCCCGAGCTCGCCGCCGAGTTCGCCAAGGTGAAACCCGGCGTCTGGCACGACCCCGAGGCGGCTTATGGCCCCCTTATCAGCCCGGAGGCGAAAGTCAGGGTGGAGGGGCTTATCGAGGCGGGGATTGCCGAGGGAGCCGAGTGCTTGCTGGACGGCCGTTTTTGCGACGTCCCCGGCTACCCGGTGGGCAACTGGGTGGGGCCGACCCTGTTTCGCGGCGTGACCCCCGAGATGCGCATCTACAAGGAGGAGATCTTCGGGCCCGTGCTGGCCTGCCTCGAGGTGGAGAGCCTGGATGAGGCGCTTGCCCTCATCAACGCCAACCCCTATGGCAACGGCACCTCCCTCTTCACCGGCTGTGGCGCCGCCGCCCGCAAGTTTCGCCACGAGGTGGCGGTGGGCCAGGTGGGGATCAACGTGCCCATCCCGGTGCCGCTGCCGTTCTTCTCCTTTACCGGCTGGCGCGGCTCCTTCTACGGGGATCTGCACGCCTACGGCAAGCAGGCGGTGCGTTTTTACACCGAGACCAAGACGGTGACGGAGCGCTGGTTCGACGAAGACATTCCCAGCGGCCCCAATATGACCATTCAGCTGCGCTGACGGCAGGGGTTGCCCACTTTGCCCGGGTGCCCCCATTGACAGCAACGGATCGACGGAACAAGTACAAAGGAAGCGAACAAGATGGATTTTACCCTGACCGAATCCCAACGGGCCTGTGTCGAGTCGGCCGGCGCCTTCGCCGATCTGGCGCTCAAACCCCATGCCGCGCACTGGGACAGGGAGCACGAGTTCCCCATCCCCACCATCAAGCAGGCGGCGGCGCTGGGCCTGTGTGGCCTCTATACCCCGGAGCAGTATGACGGTCTGGGCCTGAGCCGGCTCGATGCCAGCCTCATCTTCGAGCGCCTCGCCATGGGCTGCACCTCCACCACCGCCTATCTCACCATCCACAACATGGTGAGCTGGATGCTGGGCAGCTGGCTGCCTGCCGAGGTGGCCGAGGAGTGGGTACCCAGGCTCGCCAGCGGCGAGCTGCTGGGCTCCTACTGCCTCACCGAGCCGGGGGCGGGCTCCGACGCTGCGGCCCTCAAGACCCGCGCCGTGCGCGATGGCGAAGATTACCTCCTCGACGGCAGCAAGGTGTTCATCTCGGGCGCCGGCTGCACCGACGTGCTGGTGGTGATGGCCCGCACCGGTGGCGAGGGGGCCAAGGGGATCTCCGCCTTCATGGTACCGGCCCAGACCCCCGGCGTGAGCTACGGCAAGGCGGAGGAGAAGATGGGCTGGAACAGCCAGCCGACCCGGGAGGTGAACTTCAGCGCCGTGCGCATTCCCGCTCGCTTCCGGCTGGGGGAGGAGGGGGAAGGGTTCAAGTTCGCCATGCGGGCGCTCGATGGGGGGCGAATCAACATCGCCAGCTGTTCGCTGGGCACTGCCCAGCAGGCTCTCAACGATGCCCTGGCTCATGTGCAGCAGCGCCAGCAATTCGGGCGTCCGATCAGCGAATTCCAGAGCGTGCAGTTTCGCCTGGCCGACATGGCCACCGAGCTCGCCGCCGCCCGCCTGCTGGTGCGCCAGGCGGCCGCCAAACTCGATGAGGGCAGCCCGGACAAGAGTGCCTGGTGCGCCATGGCCAAGCGTTTTGCCACCGACGTGGGGCACCGCATCTGCGACGACGCCCTGCAACTCTTTGGCGGCTATGGTTATATCCGCGAGTATCCGCTTGAGCGCTATCTGCGCGATACCCGGGTGCACCGCATTCTGGAAGGGACGAATGAAGTGATGCGGCTCATCATCGCCCGCCGCCTGCTGGCCGACCCCGGCCTGGCGCTGGAGTAGCGGGAGTAGCCTGCCCTGAGGACGCAGTCGGCACGTCCTCAGGCTTTGTGAGCCAGGTGCAGGTTGGCTCCATTCAACCCTGTCATCATGGGGCAGTTTTTTTGACAAGGACAACGCAATGACAAGGATCAGGCTCGAATATCACGGCCACGTGGCCTACATCACCCTCGATCACCCACCCGCCAACACCTGGACGCTCGCCAGCCTGAAAGCCTTCTTGCAGATGATGGTGGAGCTGGATGGTCGCCCCGACGTGGTGGCCCTGGTGATCCGCGGTGCCGGAGAGAAATTCTTCTGCGCCGGCGCCGATCTCAAGATGTTCGCCGACGGCAGCCTGGCGCATGCCCGCGAGGTGGCCGAGGCCTTTGGCCACGCCTTCGAGGCGCTGGCCCGCTTTCACGGGGTCAGCATCGCCGCCATCAACGGTTATGCCATGGGAGGGGGGCTCGAAGTCGCGCTGGCCTGCGACATCCGCATCGCCGAGCAGCAGGCCAAGCTGGGCCTGCCGGAGGCCTCGGTGGGCTTGCTGCCCTGCGCCGGCGGCACCCAGCGCCTCACCGAGCTGGTGGGGCCGGGCTGGGCCAAGCGGATGATCCTCTGCGGCGAGAAGGTGAGCGCCACCCTGGCCTACGAGATGGGGCTGGTGGAGGAGGTGGTGACCGAGGGGCACGCCTGGGAGGCGGCGCAGCAGATGGCCCAGCTGGTGGAGCGCCAGAGCCCGAGCGCCCTGCGCGCCTGCAAACAGCTCATCAATCAGGGGCGAAGCACTCACAGGGACGCGGCGCTGCCGCTCGAGCGCAGCCTCTTTCTCGCCCTGTTTGACGATGCCAACCAGCGCGAAGGGGTGGCGGCCTTCCTGGAGAAGCGGGCCCCGCGCTGGCGATACGACCAATCCAAACCGAAAGAGTGAAGGAGTGAAGGATGAATGAGGTAATGATGGCGGCCCGCCATGTCGCAGGGGCAGATACCCGGTCTGCGGGGGCTGCCCATGAGTGAGCCCGTGCGCATCGAGACCCACCCCACGGCGGATGGCCGCTACATCGGCATGCTGACTCTGGACAGCCCCGCCTCCCTCAACGCCCTGAGCCTTGAGATGATCCAGTTGTTGCAGGGGGCGTTGACCCGCTGGGAGCAGGATCCGGCCATCGTCTGCGTGCTGCTGCAGGGGGCCGGCGAGAAGGCATTCTGCGCCGGTGGCGACATCCGCTCCTTTTATTACCGCAAGCAGGAGGCGAGCCACTCTGAGTTGTTCGGCTATGCCCGCGACTTCTTCCTGCAGGAGTACCGGCTCGATCATCACATCCACTGCTACGGCAAGCCCCTTGTCTGCGTGGCGGACGGCATCTGCATGGGGGGCGGCATCGGCCTCTTTGCCGGGGCCGCTTTTCGGGTGGTGACGGAGAAGAGTCTGTTCGCCATGCCGGAGGTGACCATCGGCCTCTATCCGGACGTGGGGGCCAGCTGGTTTTTGAGCCGGATGCCGGGGCGGCTCGGACTCTGGCTCGGCCTCACCGGTGCCCGCTTCAACGGGGCGGACGCCATCGGCCTGGGGCTCGCGGGTCACGCCATGGGGAGCCGCGAGCGGGCCGAGCTGCCGGCGCGCCTCGCCGCCCTCGACTGGTCCGCAGGCGACCCCTGCGAGCGGATCGAGGTGCTGCTCACCGGTTTGCAGCGATCCCTTGGCCAGACGCTGCCGACCCCCGTGCTCTTGCCCCACCAGGCCCGCATCGATGCGCTGTTGACCGGCCGCTCCCTGCAAGGGGTGCTGGCACGCCTCGAGGGCGCCGAGCTGGACGAACCGGCGCTGGTTCAGGGGCGGGAGACCTGCCTTCGCGGCAGCCCCATTAGCCGCGCCATTCTCTGGCGCCAGTTCTGGCAGGCACGGCGCCAGTCCCTGGCCGAGGTCTTTGCCGACGAGCTGACCCTCTCGGTCAATTGCGTGCTCAGGGGGGACTTCGTGGAAGGGGTGCGGGCCCTGCTCATCGACAAGGACAAATCCCCCCGCTGGCAGGCCCCGCAAACGGGTGAGGCCTGGCTGGATGCCTTCTATCGCTGGCCCGAGGGGGACAACCCCTTGCGCCTCCGCTGACGCGGGATCACACACAAGGAGCACACCATGACAAGGATTGGGTTTATCGGGCTTGGCAACATGGGGGGGCCCATGGCCGCCAACCTGGCCAAGGCGGGGCACAGGGTGCAGGTGTTTGATCTGGTGCCCGAGAGCCTGAGCCGGGCCATCCAGACCGGCTGCCTCGCCGCCGGGAATGCCCGGGAAGCGGTGAGCGGCTGCGAGTTGGTCATCAGCATGCTGCCAGCGGGCGAGCACGTGCGCAGCCTCTGGCTGGGGGAGAGTGCCGGTGAGCGGGGTGGCCAGGATCTGCTGGCGGCCCTGTCGCCCGGCGCCCTGGTCATCGACTGCTCCACCATAGACGTGGCCTCGGCCCGTCAGGTGGGGGCGGCGGCGAAGGCGAGCGGCATCCGTTTTCTCGATGCCCCCGTCTCGGGGGGCGTGGCCGGTGCGGCGGCGGGCACGCTCACTTTCATCGTCGGCGGCGAACAAGCGGATTTTGAAGCGGCCAGACCCGTGCTCGCCTGCATGGGGCAGAACCTGTTTCACGCCGGGGCGCTTGGCGCTGGCCAGATCGCCAAGATGTGCAACAACATGCTGCTCGCCATCCACATGGCGGGCACCGCCGAGGCGCTGGCGCTCGGGGTCAAGGAGGGGCTGGATCCCGCCGTGCTCTCCACCATCATGGGCAAGAGTTCGGGCAACAACTGGAGCCTGGAGCGCTACAACCCCTGGCCCGGGGTGATGGAGAACGTGCCGGCGTCGCGTGGGTATACAGGGGGCTTTATGACCCGGCTGATGGTCAAGGATTTGGGGCTCGCCATGGCGTTGGCGGAACATGCCCACAGCGCCGTGCCCATGGGGGCCCTGGCCCGCAACCTCTTCAACCTGCACGCGAGCTTGGGCTAGGAGAACAAGGATTTTTCCAGCATCCTCGAGCTCTATCGGGACAAGACAGCGCCGGGTTAAGGGCCGCTATCTACCTATTTACCCGATAGTCTTTGACTCGACAGTCACCGGCCATCTCACCAGGAGCATTTATGGATATCACACGGAAAGTCATCGCCATCACGGGGGCGGGCAGGGGGCTGGGCCGCGCCATCGCTCTGAGTCTGGCGGAGCAGGGGGCCGTGCTTGCGCTCATCGACGTCAACCGCACCGATCTGGAGGTGACCGAGGCGGAGGTGCGCAGCCGTGACGGCCGCTGCGCCCTGTTCGTCTGCAACGTGGCAAGCGAGCCGGAGGTCGAGGCGACCTTCGCCGCCATCAAGGATCAGTTCGGTGCCCTGCACGGTCTCGTCAACTGTGCCGGCATCCTGCGCGACGGCATGCTGATCAAGGTGAAGGAGGGGGCACTGACGGAGAAGATGAGCCTGGCCCAGTGGCAGAGCGTCATCGACGTCAACCTCACCGGCACTTTCCTGTGCGGGCGCGAGGGGGCGGCGCTGATGGCCATCGGCGGGGAGGGGGGCGTCATCATCAACATCTCCTCCATCGCCCGGGCTGGCAACATGGGCCAGAGCAACTATGCCGCCAGCAAGGCGGGAGTGGCCTCTCTGGTGGTCACCTGGGGGAAGGAGCTGGCCCGTCACGGCATCCGGGTGATGGGCATCGCCCCCGGCGTCTTTGCAACCGACATGACGGCGGCGATGAAACCCGAAGCCATGGCCCGCATGCAGCAGGCCATCCCGGTGGGCACCCTGGGGCAGGCGGCGCAGCTGGCCCAGACGGTGCAGTTCATCCTTGCCAACGACTATCTGTCCGGGCGGATGATCGAGCTGGACGGCGGCTTGAGGCTCTAGTCCCCCCCTGCATATACCCTCTCTGACGCCCCTCCTGCAGGGGCGTTTTTACAGGAGACAGGCCCCAGAGCAAGGGTGCATAGCCATGCAGGTCCGCTTTTTGAAAAGCGGGGCGACATCATGAAAAGTCGTGAAATATCAACGGGTCTTTCTTAATTTGAACCAGCTCACAGGCACCCCGGGTCAGTGCTGTAAAATTGCGCGCGGTCAAGGCGGCTCATGATTGACGGCAAGAGGGATTGCGGCCGGAATAGTCATGCAATATAGTTGCCGCCTTTTTCACGGGGTACGGATTTCTAGCCCCTCCCATGTCGCGCGCTGTATGAATACGGATGCTCAGCCGCCGCCTAATAAAACAGGTTTGAGATGGACAAGAAACTGGGGCTGGGTGCCCTCATTTCGCTGGTGATCGGCTCCATGGTCGGTGCCGGGGTTTTCAGTCTGCCGCAAAACATCGCAGCGCACGCCAGTGCCGGGGCCGTCGCCCTGGGATGGGCCATCACGGGGATCGGCATGATCTGCCTCGCCCTGGTCTACCAGAATCTCTCCATGCGCCGCCCGGATCTCGATGGCGGCATCTTCAGCTACGCCAAGGCGGGGTTCGGGGATTTCGTCGGCTTCAACGCCGCCTGGGGTTACTGGCTGTGCCAGCTGCTGGCCAACGTCTCCTACGCCATCGTGGTGTTCAGTGCGCTGAGCTATTTCTTCGACACGCCGGACAATGTCATCTTCGGTGACGGCAACACCCCGGTCGCCATCACGCTCGCCTCCCTGCTCATCTGGTCGGTGCATGCCCTGGTGCTGCGCGGCATCCAGGTGGCGGCGCTGGTGAACATCGTCACCACCATCGCCAAGATGGTGCCCCTCATCGTCTTCTGTGTAGCCATCCTGCTCGCTTTCAACATGGAGACCTTCACCCTGGATCTCTGGGGGCAGGGGAGTCCCGAGCTCGGCTCCGTGATGGATCAGGTCAAGTCCACCATGAAGGTGACCCTCTGGGTCTTCATCGGCATCGAGGGGGCCGTGGTGGTCTCCGCCCGTGCCCGCCATCGCAAGGACGTGGGCCGCGCCACCGTGCTGGCGCTGCTCGGCGCCCTGGCGCTCTACGTCATGGTGACCCTGTTCTCCCTGGGGGTCATGAACCAGCCGCAACTGGCGGCCCTCAAGAACCCCTCCACCGCCATGATCCTGGAAGCTGTGGTCGGCCCCTGGGGCGCCTGGCTCATCAACATCGGCCTGGTGATCTCGGTGATGGGGGCCCTGCTGAGCTGGACCGTGCTGGCGGCGGAAGTGCCCTACATAGCTGGCAAGACCGGGGTCTTCCCGGCCTGGTTCGCCAAGGAGAACAAGAACGGTTCCCCCAAGGTGTCGCTCTGGTGCTCCACCTGCCTGGTGCAGACCTTCCTCATCATCATCTACTTCCAGAACAGCACCTACCTGGCGCTGGTGAACATCGCCACCTCGGCGGCCCTGGTGCCCTATGTCTTCTCCGGTGCTTACGGTCTCAAGCTGGCGTTGAAAGGGGAGACCTACGCGGACCAGCCCCATCAGCGCAAGCGCGACCTACTGCTGGCCCTGGTGGCCACCGTCTATGGCTGCTGGCTGGTCTATGCCGCCGGAGTGGAGTACCTCTTGCTGGTGGCGCTGCTCTACAGCCCGGGGATCTTCATCTACTGGAAGGCGCGCCAGCACCACGGCCTGCGCAGCCTCAACCGGCTGGAGCAGGGGATGACGGCAGCCCTGCTCGGTTGCGCCGTGCTGGCGTTCTACAAGGTGATGGACGGTACCATTCCCCTGCATTAATCGGCACAATAAAGAGATGGCAAGATGCCATCTCTTTTTTATGGATAATGGCGGTCAAGTTGACCGCTGTTTCGTTATTGAAGGAATGTTTATGCTGTTTGTGGGCTATCTGGTGTTGGGCGCCTTCGCGGGCATGCTGGCCGGGCTGTTCGGTATCGGCGGCGGACTCATCATCGTCCCCGTGCTGGTCCTGAGTTTTCACGCACAGGGCGTGGCGCCGGAGATCATCACCCATCTGGCCCTCGGCACCTCGCTGCCCACCATGATCTTCACCGGTTTCAGCTCCCTGCGTGCGCACCAGGAGGCCGGGGCGGTGGACTGGGGAATGATACGGCGCCTGGGCGCCGGCATGCTGGTCGGTGCCTGGCTCGGCGGCATGACCGCCAACCTGCTGAGCGCCAGCACCCTCAACATCATCATCGGCTGCTTCGCCTGGACCATGGCCCTGCAGATGGGGCTCAATCTGAGGCCAAAAGCGGAGCGACACATGCCGGGCCCCCTTGGTACCGGGATCGCCGGCACCGTCATCGGCTGGATGTCGGCCTTGTTCGGCATCGGTGGCGGCTCGCTGACCGTGCCTTACCTCACCTGGAATTCGGTGCCCATGCGCAACGCCGTGGCCGCCTCCGCCGCCTGCAGCATGCCCATCGCCCTGGCAGGCAGCCTCAGCTACCTCTATGCCGGTTGGGGAGACGTCGATCTGCCCGAGTGGAGCGTCGGATTCATCTATCTGCCGGCCCTGCTTGGCATCGTGCTCACCAGCACCCAGTTTGCCCGTCTGGGCGCCAGACTGGCACACAGAATGTCACCCCGGCGGCTCAAGCAGGCCTTTGCCCTGCTCATGTTGCTGGTGGGTGCCAAATTCATGCTCTTTAGCTGAACCCTTGGCCAGATTGTTGAAAAATAAGGCGAACGGCTCGCGATGCGGTAGAAAGCCATTGCATTGAGGGGCCAGTTTGCCTATTCTCCTCGCCGGTGGTCCTATTGGTCCTCTCGCATTGATAACCCGTCGACCTGGTCAGGACCGGAAGGTAGCAGCCAAGGCGGGGGACTCGAGTGCCGGGATGTGGCTGGTAGGGCCACCACTTGTTTCTGCGATTCCCGTTTAAGATCAGTAACTTAGCTTGTTGAAGGCAAGCTGTTTGTGTATCACTGTCACACAAACTGGCACACAATCCTCATAGGAGGTGCCATGTACTTACTGAATAGAAACGGAATTTACTACTACCAACGAGTGACCATGTGCAATGGTCGTCGTCAGACCTTCCGTAAATCCCTCAAAACAAGAGACAAGGCACAAGCCCAGCTCTTGGCACTTCAAATTCACTTCAATCATTCCAGCCCTGATGTGCAGCAAGCTGTATGCATCTCCGATGCTGCTTGCCGTGATGTCATGTCTAAACCCGTTGGGTTTGAAGCTGAAGCCTCAACGACACAACATCCCCCGCTAAACGGGCACGTTCACATCCCTACAAGCACCAGCAGCGAAGCTGTATGCCCCTCTGGGGTCGAATCCCCCGCTGTACCTTCCGAACACAACCAAATTCAACCAGACCAAGAAGACAAGCTTTCCGGTCACGTAGAGTCATACATTGCTGAAAAGCAATTGTCATGGGCTCCTAAAGAGACCAAGAACCAACAAAACTACATCAACACCTTTATTGAACACGTTGGTGATAAGGGTCTGTCTGAGTACACAAAGGCTGATGCTGTATCGTTCAAAACTTGGCTGTTGGGTTCTGGCAAGTCGCCGACCACAATCAATAAGTACATTCAAAAACTGAGTTTGTTGTTTAGTTGGCTATCAGATCACACTGAACAAACAACGGACATATTCAAGGGTCTGAAGCTCAAGCGGGTCAAAGAGGTCAATGTTCGAACTGGCTACACAGATCCAGAGTTGAAACTGTTCGATTCATGGGCCAAGGAGCAAGAGCCGTGGCGCATGTTCATCGCCATGATAGGGCGATACCATGGATTGCGTTCTAATGAAGCCTGCCAGCTCTACAGTGATGATATAGAGAGGGTTAATGGTGTCTGGTGCTTCAACATCAGAGCTACACGTGAAGATCAGAGCTTGAAGACAGAAGCAAGCCAACGGCTTGTCCCAATCCATAGCAAATTGTTGGCGGCTGGATTCCTGGACTTTGTAGCAAGCAGGAAAGGGGGTAGGTTGTTCAAGGAGCTACCATATCGGAACAACTGCTATAGCCATCTGTTTGGGCAGTGGTTCAGTCGCAATCGTCCAGTTAACAAAGATTTCCATAGCCTTCGCCACACAGTAGCAAGCAAGCTAAAAGCTGCGGGCATTCCCTTGCAGTATGCGGCGGCGATCTTGGGCCACACAAACAAAGCTATCAGTTATGATCGCTATGGTGGTGATGTTCCATTAGACAAACTCAAAGAAGCCTTGGAGATTGCCCTATGAACACAAAATTACTCTTATTGTTTATTGAGCCCATGAAGGGCTCGGCATCTTTGATGCTGTTGTTATCTCTCACATTCTGTTCTGTAGCCTTTGCCTCTGCATATTCACAATATCGGCTTATAAAACAGGAGGTTATCAACAATCAGACTGTTTGCACCTATGAGAATGCAAGGGGTGATATTGTCACTCGAACACACAAACCTAAAAAGCAGTGTGCAAAGTACGTCAACACAGATAGAGACTAACCTAACATTTTTATTATTAGCTGTTTATTCTATATTGACAATTTAAGGCACATTTGACACCGTGTGTTTTGGTTGCATAGAGGGTAAATGAAATGATTAAAAAGATAGTTATTTGTGTTTTAGGATTGGCGGCAGGGTCTGTTAGTGCTGATTCTGTTGAGTCTGCATTTAATCTCTGCTACGCCCTAGATAGTACAGGGGTTCTAAGCCAGGAATGTGAAGTTGATGGCGGATCGCAAACTGTAAAGGCAACACTTGATATGTCTAGTTCTGAAGCTAGGAAGTTGTGTTCTGGTACAGTCGAACTAGCCAAGCAAAACGGATATGATTTTAATGGGGAATGGACATTAAAAATATATTCGCCTTATAGTAATGGAAACTCCATTGCAATGTGTCGGTTAGACTAACATCGTATTGGAACATGCCGAATGGAAACAAATAAAGTTCTGGATATTAATTCAGAAACAGCCTCAAAATACATCCCAATATTTGAAGATGTTTTTTCTGATAAATTTTCATCAAGAAAAGACGAGCAAAGACGAATCTGGTATTTTGAATCTAGCACACTCTCATTTGCTCTTGGATCTACATTTACAATGGGAAAGAGTTTAGAATATATTAAAAGTGAGTTAATCCAAGGCTTGGAAAATGGTCTTTATAAAAAAGATGAAATAAATACGCTTTGATAACTATTGGCGATCTCAATGGTCGCCTATCTTCCAACACAAACAGTACAGTAGGTGACGCACCCGTGTGCGTTACCCAAAGCAACACAACAATGTTTAGTGCGAAATCGTACTATACACGCATTTAGTTTGGGACGGAATCGTCCCTTACTTTATAACCTCGGGACGAAATCGTACTAAACATTATATTGTTTGGGACGGAATCGTCCTTCTATGTAAGAACAAGAATTAAGTAAGAACAATAAATATGTAAGAACAAGAATTAAGTAAGAACAATAAATATGTAAGAACAAGAATTAAGTAAGAACACTATATAATAATAGGCTGTCGCCTTAACACACAAACACATTATTTCTTTATTTTATATTCTATTTGTTTATATATTATATTGTGTTATTGAGTCGATTAGACTCTATGTTATTCAATTAGCGACAGAGGTCGCCTATACTGTTGTGTTAATGAGGCTGTCGCCTCTATTGTTGTTGTGGTGCTATATAGTCGCACCTAATATACCTATATGCTTCGTGTCCAAACACAATGACACTTGCCTATATGATAATACTAAACTCATAACCCAACATGAAAACAATTGTTGTGTTATTCATTAAGTATTATAGTGACAAACAAATAAAATAGAATATGTGTTATATAATATCATTGGTGTTATAAACAATAGTTTAAACTATAAATTCTTGTTATAAATTATATGTATTGTGTTCAACATTGATATTATATTGTTGGTGTTCAAGCGTAGCTAATACGGCCTATATGGCCCTGTATTCAATTATATTGTGTTGGTGAATACACTGGCAGCCTGAAAGGCTCAGAAGCTCGTATAGAGCGTTATATTAAGTCTGCTATGTTGGTTTGTGTCGCATACATCTACATGGCGTTTCACACAAACAAACAAAAGTCAAATTTATTTTTAAAAAGTATTGAATAATTTGGGAAATAATGATAAACTATATATTATAAAGTGAAATATTAAGTTACTCCTATCACTTTATATCCAAACTTTAATTACTGGCCTCCTGTCACCTTATCGACAGGCTTGGCCTTTTTGCGTTTAAATTTTTTCACGAGGATATTTATGGCATATTGGACAGTTGATGAAGTCGTACAGGAATACATCCGACATTCCGCACCTGATTTAGGAATAAATTTGCCGATAGCGCTCACCCAATACCTCCAAAATGATCTGCTGGTCT
>NZ_JAPDBQ010000113.1:0-14048 GCF_027705325.1 Aeromonas sp. QDB18 | reverse complement strand
AATAAGATGAGAACACCCGATCAGATCGCTGAAAAATCAGAAAGTTCCATTAAATCTCAGGGTATGATCCCGCCCTGCTTTATCTATGCAGATAGATGTGATTCTGAAAGTTGTTAATCCATTGCACTGTCATTTATTGCCTGGTAATTGATCTGCTTGAGAGGTCAGCGTCGATAGTTTTATCGCCTCACACAGCTGCTCCACCGCATTGAGGGCCCGCGGGGTGAAGCGGTGCAGCTCATCGGCGTTGATGAGGGCGAGCCGTTGGTGTTTGACGGCGTCCAGCATGGGCCACTGCCGCCAGTGATCCAGCACAGAAGGATCCCGGCCGCCAGCCAGGATGAGCCCGGGATTGGCCTTGATCACCTGCTCCAGCCCGACCTGGGGGTAGGCTGCTCCCGTATTCGCCATGATGTTGCGTCCGCCGCAGAGGGTGATGGCCTGCCCCGGCCAGGTCGAATTATTGACGCTGGTGAGCGGCGGGTACCAGAGCTGATAGAAGACAGACAGGGGCTTGGGCTCGCCGTAGCGCGCCGCCAGGGCGTCGAGCCGGGTCAGATAGGCGCGGGCTTGCTCGTCGGCTCTGGGCGTGAGCCCGAGCAGGTGCCCCAGGCTGCGCATCTCGGTGGCCAGGGAGGCAAAGTCGGTGGGCTCCGAGTAGAAGACGGGAATGCCGAGACGCTCGACCGGGCCCAGCATACGGGCCTGGGCGGAGCGCCAGGCCACTACCAGATCCGGCTTCTGGGCCAGCAGCGCCTCGAGGTTGATACTGCGATAGTTGGCCACCCGGGGGAGGTTGGCCACCTCGGCGGGGTAATCGGAGGCATCGTCGGTGGCGACCACGCGATCCCCGGCGCCGATATCGAACAGCAGTTCCGTCAGATGGGGAGTGAGGCTCACGATGCGCTGCGGCGGGGTGGCCATGGCGCACAGTGAGGTGCCCAGCAGGCAGACAAGCAGGCCCAGGGCACGAAGGGAAACGCGATCAGCCATGATTGAGCGCCATCCATGTCAGGAGCAGCGAGAGCCCGAGCCAGCCCCAGCCGGTCAGTTGCAGACGTTGCAGCAGGCGCAGGGGCAGGTTGGCATCGGGTTCGCTCCCCTCATCAAATACTGGAAAGCGCACCAGCTGGCCCTGATAGTAGCGGGGGCCGCCGAGTCGGCGGCCCGTGGCCCGGGCCAGCAGCGCGAGCAGGACTCCCATGGCGGGATGAGGCCAATGCAGCGCAGGCCGCACTCTGTTGCCCAGCCCACGCACCTGGGTCAGGCACAGGGGGAGTGCCAGCAGCAGGATGGCGGGGGCGCAGAAACCCTGATAGAGCGCCGCAGCCGGGCGGCCGAAGTGGACGAACGCGCTTTGCTTGGGGTTCCACGCCAGATGGGTCAACTGGGCGAGCCGCACCAGCAGGGCACCCTGTACCCCGGCCAGGGCAAAGCCCAGCAGGGGGGCGGCCCACTGACCCACGAGGCGCAGTACGCAGGTCTCGCTCACCGCCTTGTTCAACCCCATCACCGAGAGCTTGCCGGTCTCCCGCTTGAGCCAGGGGGCGACCTGCAGCCTCGCCACGACCAGCGTCTCCTGGGTCGCCAGGGCGCGGCTCCCCCGGGCGAGTTCCCGCAAGGGGCGGGATTCGAGCATCAGCAGCAGGAACAGGAGGTCGAACAGGGAGAGATTGCGCACCGCCCAGAGACCGGCAGCGCAGGGCACCCAGACCACCAGCAGGGCAAGGAGCCCGGCCTGGCTCTGCTGGCGTGGCGTGCCGTCGGGGCGATAGACCTTCTGGCCGAGGCGGGTGAGCAGAGGCACGGCTGCGCCGGGTCGAAAGCGTGCGGGCCAGGGCAGCAGGGCCTCCAGTAGGGCGGCCCCCACCATGATGGCCGCCGTCGTGGAGGCGAGGGCGGTCATCAGAGCATCCCAGGAGGGGGCGTCGATCACAGCTTGCCGAGCAGCGCGATGATCACTTCGGCGGAGTGTTGACCCGCCACCTCGATGAAGGCATCGAAGGATTCCACCTGCTCCTTGCCGGCGATGTCCGACATGGCCCGTACCACCAGATAGGGCACCTTGAACATGTGGCACACCTGGCCGATGGCGGCCCCTTCCATCTCCACCGCCAGCATCTGCGGGAAGTCGGCACGGGCTTTCGCGATGGCGTCCGGCTTGCACATGAACTGATCGCCGGTGCAGATGAGCCCGACCTTGGTCTGGTGCTTGCCTTGCTCGGCAATGCAGGCTTGTGCCAGGGCGATGAGTTTTTCGTCGCAGGGGAAGGCGGCGGGCTGCTGGGCCATCTGGCCCATCTCGTAACCGAAGGCGGTCACGTCCACGTCGTGGAAGCGCATCTCGTTCGCGATGACCACGTCACCGATGTGCAGATCCTGGGCGAAGCCGCCGGCGGAACCGGTGTTGATGACGCAATCGGGAGCGAACTTCTCCAGCAGCAGGCTGGTGGCGACGCTGGCGGCGACCTTGCCGATGCCGGATCGGGTCAGGATCACCTCTTTACCGGCCAGCTTGCCCTGATAGAACTCGCAGCCGCCCAGTTGCAGGGTGGTGGGCTCGCTCAGCTGGCTGCGCAGCAGGGCCACTTCCTGCTCCATGGCGCCGATAATACCTACTTTCATCATCTACCTCGTCTCGATGGCCGCTGGGCCGAAAAAGTTGGCGTGGATGATAGCAAAACTTGGCGGTGGCGCCGAGCATTGCGATGGCGCGGATGGGGGGTCAGGGGTAGCGTCTGGCCAGGGCGGCCAGTTCACCACTGTCTGCGAGCCGTTGCAGGGTGTTGGCGAACAGGGTCAGGCGCTCGGGGGCACTGTGGCGATGGAACAGAATGTAGAAGGGGGTCTCTTCCATCACGGTGGGGAGGATGCGGATCTTGTCGGCCAGCCCCTGTTCGCGCAAGTCGGACTCAAACCCCGGGGAGCGGTAGTAGACGAAACGGCCGCGCTTCATCAACAACTTCTCGTAGTTGGCCTGGTTGCTGATCCCGCCGCTGTCGATGATGAGGCCGCCGATGTCCTGGAGCCGGGCGATAGCACCGCTGCCATGGTTGATGAGGATGATGCCCCCCTGGCCGAGGGCCCTGACATCCTGCCAGCTGCGTATCTCGACGGGATCGTCACGGCGCACCGCCAGGTGGTAGCGCACCGTGAAGATGGCGGGGGTCAGGACGATGAAGTGATCCCGCCTGGCCGGGCTCTCTCCCACGCCGCAGATGAAGTCCAGCTGGCCGTGCTGCACCTTCTTTTCCAGCCGTCGCAGCGGCAGGAAGCGCTGATCTCCCTCAATGCGAAGGGCAGGCTCCCTCGCTTCCATGAGCCGGAAGAGATCGACGCAGATCCCGCCGACATGCCCGTCGGGGAGCGTCACGAACTTGGGGGACGACGCCTGTTGCGCGGCCGTATGAAAGACCTCGGTGGCGCCAATGGCCCTGGCGGTGAGGACAAGCAGGCACAGCAGCAGGATTATCCTGAGGGTCATCCGGGCAGGCTTCCGATGGGATTCAGGCGCCGTACATCAACCAGTCAAAGGGCGCCGGGGGCTCAACATTAGGCGATTTCCCCCTCTTATTTCAAGGGGTTCGCTCTGTCGTCACCGGGCGCACGGGGCTTGAGGGGGGTGATCAGCCGAGTGCGGTGTCGAGGGTCATCATCAGGGCGAAGCCTGCCATCAGGCCCAGGGTGGCGTGGGTCTGGTGGCCGTTGCGATGGGTTTCCGGGATCACTTCGTGGGAGACCACAAACAGCATGGCACCAGCCGCGAGCCCGAGACCGATGGGGTAGGCGATGGCCATGCCGCTGGCGAGTCCTACCCCGAGCAGGGCGCCGAGCGGTTCCAGCAGGCCGCTGCCGATGGCGACCAGCACGGCCACCGGCGGGCGAAAACCGGCTGCGCACATGGCCAGCGCTACCGCCAGCCCTTCGGGAATGTCCTGCAGGGCAATGGCGGTCGTGAGGGGCAGTCCCACCGTCATGTCCCCCTGGGAGAAGCTGACCCCGATGGCCATGCCTTCGGGCAGGTTGTGCAGGGCGATGGCGAAGACGAACAGCCAGACCCGTGAGCAGCTCTCATGGCCGGGACCACAAGGGCCGGTCTTGTCGTGTTCGTGAGGGGTGAATTGATCCAGTCCCAGCATCAGCAGCACCCCGAGGGTCATGCCGGCCACTACCACGGCGGCGGCGAGGAAGCCGTCACCCGTGATCCCCTCGGCGGCCTCGAGCCCCGGCAGCAGCAGTGAGAAGGCGCTCGCCGCCAGCATCATGCCGGCGGCGAACCCCAGCATGGCATCTTCCACCCGTTGGGGAACGGCGCGCAGGAACAGGGCAGGCAGGGCGCCCAGCGCCGTGGCGGCAAAACCCGCAGCGCCGCCGATGAGGCCATAGCGTACCCCGGGCGTGATCTCTCCTGCTGCCAGCATGACGAGACTCTGCACCAGGAGCAGCAGCACGGCGACCAGGGCGAGCAGCAGCCCCAGGGCGATGAGGGGGCGATCCGCTATCTGCTCGCGCAGTTGGACAGACCAGGAAGGGGAGAGGGTAGATACGTTGTCCATGGGGCCTCTGAAGACAGGAATGGGGAGAGACGAGCGGCCATTACATAACCTGGCCCCTGCTTTGTCCATGACTGCGGACCGATTGTGGCAATCGGCTCAAGTTTTGCGTCGAACTGGTCGCTCCTGTGCTGGCAGCCTCGTGGCGGGCACAAGGCCCGGCGTGGGGCGAGCGGGAAGCAAGGGATCCCCTCTCTTCGCTCCCATCGTCATTTCCCGTCAGGAGTCTCGGGTCACCGCTTACACGGATGTGATCATTGTGTCACTGCACATCTGCAGTCGAGGATCACCAGCCAACATGTCTTACAAGCATCTCTCCATCGGCAAGAAGATTGCCGCCGTCTTTGCGGTCATTGCCGTCATCAACGCCGTCTTCGGTCTGTTTCTCGCCACCGAACTGCGGGACATTCGGGATCGGGTATTGAACTTCACCGACTCCACCCTGCCAAGCGTGCTCTCGGTGGACAACCTGCTCTACGACGTCTCCTATGTGCGCCGTGCCCAGTTTGCCCTGCTGATGGTGGAAGATGCCGTCGACAGGCAGGTTCGCCGCGCCCGCATCCAGGAGAGCCTGGGCAAGGTGCAGCAGGTCATGGATGCCTACGAGGCAACCGTGGGAGCCGAGCATGAACGCCAGGCCTTCAACCGCGTCAAGCAGCAGTGGCTGCAATATCTGGGGGCCGTCAACCAGGTGGATGCCCTGTTGTTCCAGGGCAGCAGGGATGAGGCCAGGGAGGCGCTGTTTCGCTCGAACGGGCTCTACACCGAGCTGGAGCTGGCGGTGCGTGCCCTGGTGAAGGTGAATCTTGGCTTTGTGGAAGAGAACTGTGGCAGCCTGCTTGGCAGCGTCACCATGGTGATGACCTTTGCCGTGGTGAGCATCGCGACCCTGCTGATCTTCATGGGGGTCATGACCTGGTTCCTTACCCGCCAGATCTGCCTGCCCCTGCAAGCCGTGGTGGCCCAGGCCAATGCCATCGCCCTGGGGGATCTGACCCATCGGCTGGATCGCCAGCACATCGGGCAGGACGAACTGGGGATGCTGGCCAGCGCCTCCCTCAAGATGCAGGACAACCTGCGTGGGCTCATCGAGGAGGTGGCCGCCGCCGTGACCCAGCTGGGGGCCGCCATCGAGGAGGTGAGCGCGGTCTCCGAGCAATCATCCCAGGGGATCCAGAGCCAGCAGCAGGAGATAGCCCAGGTCGCCACCGCCATGGCCCAGATGAAGGCGACGGTAGCGGATGTGGCGGGCAACACCGAGGTGGCCTCGGAGTCGGCAAGCTCCGCCAATGCCCTGGCTCGTCGCGGCAGTCAGGATGTGCAGGGGGCCCTGGATGCCATCACCCGGGTGGCCGGTGAGATGGAACAGGCGGGCAACCTGGTGAGTGAACTGGAGAAAGAGTCCGCCCAGATCAACCTGGTGGTGGATGTCATTCGCGGCATTGCCGACCAGACCAACCTGCTGGCACTCAATGCCGCCATCGAGGCGGCCCGTGCCGGTGAGCAGGGGCGCGGCTTTGCGGTGGTGGCCGACGAGGTGCGCACCCTGGCGGGGCGTACCCAGGCCTCCACCGGCGAAATCGTCGCCATCATCGAGACCCTGCAGGCTCGTGCCAACCGGGCGAAGTCGGTGACCGGCCAGAGTTGCGAGATGATCCGCCAGTGCGTGAGCCAGAGCGAACGCACCAGCGCGGGCATTCGTCAGATTGAAGAGGCGGTGGCCCAGATAGCCGACATGGCGATCCAGATTGTCAGTGCCTGTGGCGAGCAGGATGCGGTCTCCGATGAGCTGGGCCGCAACGTGGCGCGCATCAACGACTCCTCCAACGAGGTCGCGACCGGCGCGGATCACACCGCCAAAGCCTGTCTGGAGCTGAGCCAGCTGGTGGCGGGTCTGCGCCAGAGCATGGGGCGCTTCCGCCTGGCCTGACGGTGGCCGCAGCCAATGAAAACGGGGCCCTGGGCCCCGTTGTTTTTCTGACCGCCAGGCAGCGTGGGCTCAGGCGCCCAGGCCGGTACCGGCGTCTTTCTTGGCAATCAGCTCAATCTTGTAGCCGTCCGGGTCTTCCACGAAGGCGATGACGGTGGTGCCGCCCTTCACCGGGCCCGGTTCGCGGGTGATCTTGGCGCCTGCGGCGCGCAGCGCCTCGCAGGTGGCATAGATGTCGTCCGCTTCCAGGGCGATGTGACCATAGGCGGAACCGAGCTCGTACTCGCTCACCCCCCAGTTGTAGGTGAGCTCGATGACGGCTTCATCCTTCTCGTCGCCGTAGCCGACGAAGGCCAGGGTGTACTTGTATTCGCTGTTCTCGCTCTTGCGCAGCAGTGTCATGCCCAGCACTCGGGTGTAGAAGTCGATGGAACGTTGCAGATCGCCGACGCGCAACATGGTATGCAGAATTCTCATTGCTCAATTCTCCGGGTTGGTGGATTGGTACTGCCTTGAATCCATTGCCCGAGACCGGATCCGCAGAGGCCTGCAGATCAACTCTCGGGATAGACCTTCTCTTTGTATTCGCACAAATCTTCGATGATGCAGGAGCCGCAGCGGGGCTTGCGGGCGAGACAGGTGTAACGCCCGTGCAGGATGAGCCAGTGATGCACGTCCAGCTTGAACTCGGCGGGGACCACCTTGAGCAGCTTCTCCTCCACCTGATCGACGTTCTTGCCCACTGCAAAGCCGGTGCGGTTGGAGACCCGGAAGATATGGGTGTCGACGGCGATGGTGGGCCAGCCGAAGGCGGTGTTGAGCACCACGTTGGCGGTCTTGCGGCCGACGCCGGGCAGGGCCTCGAGGGCCTCGCGATTCTCCGGCACCTCGCCGCCGTGGCGTTCCAGCAGAATGGCGCAGGTCTTGATGACGTTCTCAGCCTTGGTGTTGAACAGGCCAATGGTCTTGATGTACTCCTTGACCCCGTCCACCCCCAGATCCAGCATGGCCTGGGGGGTGTTGGCCACCGGATAGAGCTTGTCGGTGGCCTTGTTGACGCTCACGTCGGTGGCCTGGGCCGAAAGCAGCACAGCGATGAGCAGCTCGAAGGGCGTGGTGAAGTTGAGCTCTGTGGTGGGATGGGGGTTGTCATCGCGCAACCGCTCCAGGATCAGCCTGCGTTTCTGGTTGTTCATGGCTCTCTCTTGTCTCAGAGCTGGGTAGTGCGGGCGCCCGCCGCCGGCACGGTGCAGTGGGCCTTCTCGGCACTCTGCTTGCGGCCCATCCAGTCGTTGATGGCGTTTTTGCCGGCGATCATCAAACCGAGGCCGATGAAGCCGCCGGGGGGCAGGATCGCCAGCAGCAGGCTGGCGTCGGCGTGGAACAGCTCGACGCGCAATGACTTGGCCCAGTCACCCAGCAGCAGCTCGGCACCGTCAAACAGGGTGCCCATGCCGATGATCTCGCGAAGACCCCCCAGTACCAGCAGCACCAGGGTAAAGCCCAGCCCCATCATGAAGCCGTCGAGGGCGGCAAGCAGGGGCGGGTTCTTGGAGGCATAGGCTTCGGCGCGGCCGATGATGACGCAGTTGGTGACGATGAGGGCGATGAAGATGCCGAGCGCCTGATAGAGGCCGTAGGTGTAGGCGTTCATCAACAGCTGCACGCTGGTCACCAGGGCCGCGATAATCATCACGTAGACCGGGATGCGGATATCCTTGGGCACCCAGTTGCGCACCAGGGAGACGGCGAGGTTGGAGCAGACCAGTACCACCATGGTGGCAAGGCCGAGCCCCAACGCATTGGTAAAGGTGGAGGAGACCGCCAGGGTGGGGCAGAGTCCCAGCACCTGCACCAGGGAGGGGTTGTTCTTCCACAGTCCCTGCAGCATCAGCTCCTTGAGCTCTTCGCGGCGGCCACTTTCCCCGGCGGGTTGGCTGGCCGTGTCAATCACGTCGACTTGTTCCATAGCGTGTGCTCCGGCGTTAGGGGTTGGTATGGCAGGAGGGGGCATCGTGCAGCAGTTCGGGGTGCTCCTGTTGCAGCCTCAGCAAATTTTTCACCGCCTTGACCACGGCCCGCGGTGTGATGGTTGCCCCAGTGAAGGCGTCGAATTCGCCGCCATCCTTCTTCACCGCCCAGGTGGTGTCGTTGTCGGCCGTGAGGGACTTGCCGGTGAAGCTGTCGATCCAGCTGGATTTCTTCAGTTCTATCTTGTCACCAAGCCCCGGGGTTTCCTTGTGGGCCAGCACCCTGACCGCACTGACGGCCCCCTTGGCATCGGTGCCGACCACCATGCGAATGGCTCCACTGTAACCATCGGGGGCCACGGTTTCCAGCGCGTAGCCGGTATGCACCCCCTTGAGGGTGGCGGTATAGAGGGGCATGGGCTCATCGCTGCCCAGGTATTCCCGGCTGCTGACCAGCTTGCAACTGGCCACCAGATCGTTGTCATAACTCCCCTCGGGCAGCAGGGCCTGCAGGGTGCGCAGCTTCTCCAGCTCTTGCTGGTGGGCGATGCGATCCCGGGTCAGTTCGTTGGTCAGCACCACCATGGCGGTGCAGCCGAGGGCAAAGAGGGCCAGGGTCAGGCCATTCTTGCGCATGCTTTTCAACATGGGAGGCTCCCTGTCTCGCGTCTGTGGCAATTCAGATGTGGGTTCATTTGCGACGGGCTCCATAGACCTTGGGGCGGGTCAGACTGTCAATCAGGGGAACGCACAGGTTGGCCAGCAACACGGCGAAGGCGAAGGCATCCGGATAGCCGCCAAAACGGCGGATGACATAGACCAGCACGCCGATGAGCACACCGTAGACGAGGCGCCCCTTTGCGGTGGTGCTGGCACTCACCGGATCGGTGGCGATGAAGAAGGCCCCGAGCATGGTGGCACCGCTGAACAGGTGCAGCATGGGGGTGGCGGTGGCATCCGGGGTGGCCAGATAGCCCAGGGTGGCAGCGAGCAGCAATGCGCCCAGCACGGCAGTCGGAATGCGCCAGTTGATCACTTTCTGCTGGAGCAGGAAGAGGCCTCCCAGCAGGTAGCCGAGGTTGACCCAGCTCCAGCCGATACCACCCCAGCCCTCGAAGACCTTGTGGGTCATCACTTCGGTGGCGGTCAGTCCCTGGGTCAGTCCGGTCTTTAAGGTATCCAGCGGCGTGGCCATGGTCAGGCCATCCACCCCCTGCTTGAGCTGCAGCATGCTGTAGCCGTCGAGGCTGAAGCCGGTGAAGATCATCGAGGCCGCATCGGCGAAGCCGATGTCGTAGGCGGCGATGCTGGAGGGGGGCAGCCAGCTGGTCATCTGGACCGGGAAGGAGACCAGCAGCAGCACATAGGCCACCATGGCAGGATTGAACAGGTTCTGACCGAGCCCGCCATAGAGATGCTTGGCGATGATGATGGCGAACGCCGTGCCCAGCACCAGCATCCACCAGGGCAGCAGGGGGGGCAGGGAGAGACCGATGAGCACGGCGGTGAGCGCCGCGCTGCCATCCAGCAGGGCCGGTTTGACGGGGCGGCCGCGCAGGCGAAGGACCAGGGCCTCCGAACCCAGGGCCGTGACCAGCGCCAGCAGGATCTGGATCAGGGTCCCCCAGCCGAAGAACCAGGTCTGCGCCAGGAAGCCGGGCAGGCAGGCCAGGATCACCAGCACCATCAGGGTCTGGGTCTGTTTGCGGTTGTGGGCAAAGGGCGCACTCGCGATATTGAACATGGATCAGTGGCTCTTGTCGGTCGAAGGGGAGGAGGCAGCCTCGGCCGCCAGCTTCTTGGCTTTGGCCCGGGCGATGGCGGCGGCGATGGCCGCCTTCTTGGGGTCCACCTCGGCGGCGGGTCCGGATGCGGCGGCAGGGGCCTCAACAGCGTTATCGGTTGTGTTCACGGATGTCTCACCTGCGACCACCGGCCCGTCACCTTGCGCCTGGGCGGCTTTCTTGGCCTTGGCCCGGGCGATGGCGGCGGCGATGGCCGCCTTCTTGGGGTCCACTTCGGCAGCGGGCTCGGATGCGGCGGCCGGGGCCTCAACGGCGTTATCGGTTGTGTTCACGGATGTCTCACCCGCGACCACAGGCCCATCCCCTTGCGCCTGGGCGGCCTTCTTGGCCTTGGCCCGGGCGATGGCAGCGGCAATGGCCGCTTTCTTGGGGTCCACCTCTGCGGCGGCCGGGGCCTCAACGGCGTTATCGGTTGTGTCCACGGATGTCTCACCTGCGACCACCGGCCCGTCACCTTGCGCCTGAGCAGCCTTCTTGGCCTTGGCCCGGGCGATGGCGGCGGCAATGGCCGCCTTCTTGGGGTCCACCTCTGCGGCGGGTTCGGATGCGGCGGCCGGGGCCTCAACGGCGTGTTCGGTTGTGTTCACAGATGTCTCACCTGCGACCACCGGCCCGTCACCGTGCGCCTGGGCGGCCTTCTTGGCCTTGGCACGTGCCAGGGCGGCGGCGATGGCGGCCTTCTTGGGATCCAGCTCTGCCTTGGGATGTTGCTCCCCAGGTGCCGGGGTGTCAGCCAGCCCATTGCCCTCGCCATTGGCGGTCTTGGCGGTCTTGGCGGCACGACGGGCGATGGCCTCCTGCTTGCGTGCCTCACGGGCGGCAATCATGGCCTCGTTGTCCGGTGCGGGTTCACTCACGGCCACCTGGGCCGTCTCCTGTTTGGCCTTGATGCGGGCCAGGGCGGCGGCGACCGGATCTTCGCCCCCGGCCGTCGTCATGGCCTGGCGACGCTGGGCTGCGGCCTCGGCGTGGCGGGCTTCGCGGGCCGCCTTCTCACGCTCGAAGCGAGCCTGCTTGGCCTCGAAGCGCTGCTTGGCACGTTCGGCCTTCTCGGCCTCGGCACGGGCCTCGCGGATGTCATCCTTGGCGATCTTGTAGTACTGCACCAGGGGGATTTCGCTCGGGCAGACCCAGGCACAGGCGCCGCACTCGATACAGTCAAAGAGGTTGAGCTTCTCGGCCTTGTCGTACTCCTTGACCCGGCTGTACCAGTAAAGCTCCTGGGGCAGCAGGGTGGCGGGGCAGGCATCGGCGCAGGCACTGCAACGGATGCAGGCCTGTTCCGGGCCGGGGGGCGGCAGCTCGGCGCGGGTGGGGGAGAGCAGGCAGTTGGTGGCCTTGACCACGGGGACCATGGCGTGGGGCAGGGTGAAGCCCATCATGGGGCCCCCCATGATGACCCGCTGATCCGCCTCCGGTTGCAGCTCGAAACGCTGGAGCAGCCAGCGTACCGGCGTGCCCAGACGCACCCAGGCATTGCCGGGTTTCTTGAAGGCGTCGCCGGTGAGGGTGACGATGCGCTCGATGAGCGGCTCCCCATCGATGATGGCGCGCTTGATGGCAAAGACGGTGGCGACGTTGAGCACCATGATGCCCATGTCGACCGCCCGGCCTCCCTTGGGCACCTGGCGTCCGGTGAGCAGCTCTATGGTCTGTTTGGCGCCGCCGGAGGGGTACTTGGTCGGTACCGACTTGACCAGCACGTCGACGTCGCTGGCATGGCGGGTCAGGGCCTCGATGGCCGCCGGTTTGTTGTCTTCCACCCCGATCAGGGTGAGCTTGGGCTTGAGCAGGTGCTTGAGTACCCGGATGCCGTCCATGATCTCGTCGGCGTATTCCTGCATCAGACGGTCATCTGTGGTGATGTAGGGTTCGCACTCCAGCCCGTTGACGATGAGGATCTCGGTGAGCTGGCCACGGCCGTCGAGCTTGCTGTGGGTCGGGAAGACGGCGCCGCCGAGCCCGGCGATGCCGGCCTGCTGGATGCGTTCGAGCAACGCCCCCCGCTCCAGGTTCCAGTAGTCAGGCTGGGGTGTGCGCTCGCCCCAGGCATCGTCTCCGTCCGGGGTGAGGAGGATGCAGAGATCGTCAAGACCGGAGGGGTGCGCCACCGTGTGCTGCTCGATGGCGGTGATGGTGCCCGAGGTGGAAGCGTGCACCGGCACGATGCGTCCCTTGTCAAAACGGGTGAGGGGTTGCCCTTTCTTGACCTTGTCCCCCACCCGCACCAGCAGTTCGCCGGCCGGACCCGCGTGCTGGCGCACCGGAATGATGAGCTGTGGGGGAAGGCCCGCGTCAACGACGGGGGTCAGGCTGGACTGGTGCTTGTTCTCGGGGGGATGGATGCCGCCGTGAAAATCCCACAGAGTGCCGGCTTTGATGCGTTCGAGCAGATGCTGCATGGTTACTCCGCTGTTTATTCCACTATCTTGACCGGAATGGCGACCTTGGCCAGATCCCATTTCCAGTTGTCGACCGTGGTCGGCACCGGGATCATTTCAATACAGTCGGTCGGGCAGGGGTCGACGCAGAGGTCGCACCCGGTGCACTCGGCCGCGATGACGGTATGCATCGCCTTGGTGGCACCCAGGATGGCGTCGACCGGACAGGCCTGGATACACTTGGTGCAACCGATGCACATGTCTTCGTGAATGAAGGCCACCTTCTTGACGGGGATTACCGCGTCTTCACCGCCGTCCAGAGACTGGGGCTCGACCCCCATCAGGTCGGCAATCTTGCGCATGGTGGCGTCGCCACCGGGCACGCACTTGTTGATCTTGTCGCCATTGGCCAGGGCGTCGGCGTAGGGTTTGCAGCCCGGGTAACCGCACTGGCCGCACTGGGTCTGGGGCAACAGAGCATCGAGCTGATCGACGATGGGATCGGCCTGCACATGAAACTTGACGGCGGCAAAGCCGAGAATGATGCCGAAGGCCAGGGCAAGCAGGGCCAGCACCAGAATGGCAAAGAGTATGTGAATCATAGCGTTATATCTTGATGAGGCCGGTAAAGCCCATGAAGGCCAGCGACATCAGGCCAGCGGTGACCATGGCGATGGAGACGCCACGAAACGGTGCCGGCACGTCGGCGGCCACCAGCCGCTCACGCATGGCGGCAAAAAGGATCAGCACCAGGGAGAAGCCGACGGCAGCCCCGAAGCCGTAGATGATGCTCTGGATGAAGTTGTGGCGCTCGTTGATGCTGAGCAGCGCCACGCCGAGCACGGCACAGTTGGTGGTGATGAGCGGCAGGAAGATGCCGAGCAGGCGATAGAGGGTCGGGCTGCTCTTGCGGATCACCATCTCGGTGAACTGGACCACCACGGCGATCACCAGAATGAAGCCCAGGGTGCGCAGGTAGGCGATCTCCAGCGGGATCAGGATATAGTGCTCCATCAGATAGGAGCAGGCGCTGGCCAGCGTCATGACGAAGGTGGTGGCCAGACCCATGCCGATGGCGGTTTCCAGCTTGCCGGAGACACCCATGAAGGGGCAAAGGCCGAGGAACTTCACCAGCACGAAGTTGTTGATCAGCACGGTGCCGACCAGTAAAAGCAGGTACTCAGTCATTGAAGATGGGTTATCCGGTATGAAGGCGGCCGTATTATCTGATGTTAGGTGCCTTTAGACAACCGCAAGGCCGTATGGTTATTATTCGAATGCCCAATTCTTGACATCCTCCCCCACCTTAGCGCTTCGCGTCACAGGAGGGGTATCCCCATTACTGGGTGATAGCTGCTCGCGCAGTACCGGGTTCCTGCTTCATCGGGCGGCCTGATTGCACCACGCCT
>NZ_JAPDBQ010000112.1:0-14150 GCF_027705325.1 Aeromonas sp. QDB18 | reverse complement strand
AAAGCCAAACCACAGAAGTATGCGACGAGAAAACCTAGTAAAAACAATGCCAGTCAGGCTTAACTGACTGGCATTACGCCCCTGGGCGCTCTTTTTTATCGCCGTCACCTCGCAGGCAGCGGTTGTCCCTTTGTGATTGGCGCCGTTCTGGCGTAACGTGGCCACTCCCCTTCTCTGGAGTGCTGTGCCGGATGCCGACTCTCACCGTTCGCCTGATCCCCCTGCGTGACGCAGACTTTCCCGCCTATCGCGACTACTTCATCGAGGATTACGCCCAGGATCTTGCCAGCAACCACGGGATGGCGCAGCCTGACGCCCACCGTCAGGCCGACGCCTCGTTGCAGCAGCTCCTGCCACTGGGTGTCGCCACCCCGGGTCATCACCTGCTCGCCATGGTACCTGAAGCCTCGAACGCGCCGGGCGAGCCTCTGGGCTATCTCTGGCACGCCATCGACGGCGCCGCCGGCACCACCTTCATCTACGACTTCTATGTGACACCGCCCCATCGTGGTCGCGGCCTCGGCAAGGCAGCCATGGCCGCCCTGGAGGCGCAGCTCGCCCCCTAGGTATCCGCCAGCTCAAGCTGAGGGTGGCCCATGACAACCCGAGGGCACTGGCGCTCTATCAGGCGCTGGGCTTCACCATCACGGGCTACAACATGGCAAAGCGTCTGGATTGAGCACCTTCATTGGGCCACCACCCGGCCCATGGCTCAGAGCGAGATGCCGGAAAAAGACATGAAGCCGAGGGACATCAGCCCGGCCACGATGAAGGTGATGCCGATGCCGCGCAGCCCCTCGGGCACATCCGAATACTTCATCTTCTGGCGCAATCCCGCAATGGCGACTATGGCCAGCAGCCAGCCCAGCCCTGAGCCCGCCCCGTACACCACGGATTCGATGAAGTCGTAATCCCGCTGGGCCATGAACATCACCCCGCCGAAGATGGCGCAATGCACCGTCAGCAGCGGCAGATAGATGCCGAGCGCGTAATGAAGCGCCGGGAAATGTTTGTCGAGCACCATCTCCATCACCTGCACCAGGGCCGCCAGCACCCCGATGTAGACGATGAAATCGAGAAAGCCCAGATCAAACTCCCCGAGGAAGGTACTCTCGGGACGCAGGATATGGCGGTAGATCAGGTTGTTGAGGGGGATGGCGATCACCATGACCACCAGCACCGTCATGCCCAAACCGAAGGCGGTGTTGATGTTCTTGGAAACGGCCAGGAAGGTGCACATGCCAAGAAAGAAGGCCAGCGCCAGGTTTTCCACAAAGATCGACTGGATGAAGAGATTGACGTAATAGTCCATGAATGAGTTCACCACTTGGTTGCAATAAGAGCATGTCCGCGCCCGGCCAACGGCCAGTCGCGAAGATGACGTTTACAGAGAGAGCTGGCGCAGCACCCGGTAATGACCACGGCAGCCGCCAGACTGCCGAGCAGCCCGGTCAGCGGTACTCAATGACGGGGATCAAACGGGCGGGCGCCCGGCTGGTGAACCTAGTCGCCCTGGCAGAAGCGATATTGCAGGTGGTGGCAGCGAAGCCGCCGTGTGTGCAGAGCGCCGAAGTAGTCGGGCCGCTGCCTGAGATAGATGAGAGGCAGGAAAAACAGCAGGCCGCAGAGCAGGCCGAGGATCTCGTGCTGGAACCAGGCCAGCAGCATCTGGTAGAGCTCGGTATGAGCAGCCCCTTCCAGTCGCCGTCCCTGCTCGAAACCGAGCCGCCACTGGGAGGCGGGCGGCAGGCTGACGTTGTCGGCAAGCCCCGGGTTCGCTGGCTCATGGAACAGCATCGGCCGCTCCTGCCCTTGCGTCTCCATTCCCCTAGTTGCAACGACCCCTGCCGCCGCCGCAGCGGCAAGCCAGAGAAGGCAGGCGATGGCAAGCACCATCGGCCATGACGAGGGGCGGCGAGAGGATGACAAGGGGGCTGTCCGTCAAGAAAAATTACAGGTGGAATATATCACAATACCGTCACTTATTGCATTTTCCACCATGAGATATTAACAGGAGCGATATTAAACACCGCCTCATTCCCTAAAACCGGCAAGGTTGCACCACCTTGAGAGAGCGACTTTCATCTTCCTCAAGGTGAGGGCTCACCCCTGCTCGAAGGCCGGGTGGTAACACACTTCGCCACTGGGCATGGCAGCGCCGAACGAGCGGGTCATGAAGTACTCGGCTGGCACGCCGGGCAGCGTCAACCCCGGCTCGGGCACGAAACCGAAACGGCCGTAGAAGCCGGGATCCCCCAGCACCACGCAGCCGGCCGCTCCCATCCCCTTGAGCTCGGCCAGACCCGCGTCCATCAGCCGTGACCCCAGCCCCCTGCCCTGAAGCGCAGGGGAGACGGAAATGGGGCCAAGGCCATACCAGTGCGGGCTGCCATCGCTGATGGTGACCGGCGAGAAGCAGAGGTGGCCGACCACCCGCCCCGCCTGCTCCGCCACCAGCGACAGGCTGAGTGCCCCGGCCTGGCGCAAGGCGCGCACGATCAGCTGTTCGTTGTGATCGGTATGGGGGGCATTGAGGAACGCGGCCACGGTCAGCGCTTCAATGGCGTCGTGATCGGCGCCTGTTTCGGGCCGAATGATGATGTTCATAGGTTTTCTCCGTTTGCTCTCTTTCAATGGATGACCTGATCAGACTGCCTGCAGGCAGCAGATCACATAGCCATAGCTATCCAGGTATTGGCGGTGGATGGCCACTTCCCGGCTCAGATCCTGCCAGGCTGGGCTATCCCCCAGCTCGGCACGGTGGCGCGCCAGATTGCGCTCGATGGGATCCAGATAGTTGTCCCAGGCCCTTTGCGGCAACGGGGTGTGCCACAGGCAGCGATAACCCGCCTCCTTCACCGCTTTGAGCAGGCCCGCCAGGGTCTGCATGGCGGCTGCCAGAACGCCAGCGCCCCCTCTGGCGGCGTGTCCGTCAGCCACACCAGATCGCTCAGCACCAGGCAGGCATCAGGATCGGCAAGGTACGGCCGCCATGTCTGCAAGGCGTTGGCCACCCCGATGGTGTAGGCGCTCCCCTCGGCCCAGATGAGATCGGCGGGGACCAGGTCCGCCGGCAGCGCCGCCATGTTGGCGCACAGGGTAGTGACCTGACTCAGCCCCGCCGCACTGGCCGATCTCGCCACGGCGGCCAGCGCCTCCTCGTCCAGATCGATGGCCACTATGGTGGCGTCCGTCACCTGTGCCAGCGCCAGGGTGGCGGCGCCGCGCCCGCAGCCCATGTCGAAGATCCGGCGAGGCTGGCTGGGCAGCGCGGCAAATTGCTGCTGGGTGAAGAGGCTATCGCCCGGCCCCCAATAGCTCATGCCATCCAGCAGCAGCTTGAAATCCCGGATGTAACGTTCATGTTCATTCATGTCTTTGCTGAGCCACTGCAGGTGGTAACGCTCTTTTTCACTGAATCCCTGCTTCATCACCCAGGCAAAGTAAGCCTGCGGGGCTTGATGCTGCAGTTGCCGCTGCCAGGCCTTGAACTCGTCGCCGGAGTGCGCACGCAAACCGGCGAGATCCGCCAGCAGATCCCGGGCGCGTTGCATCCGCGCCAGCTCTTCATCCAGCTCCCTGACCCGGGTTTCCAGCGTTGCCTGCTCCAGCTCGCCCGCCAGACAGGCGAGGCACTGCTTGAGGCTGAGCCCGCCGGCCTGCAGAGCCTGTACCATCCGCAGCCGCTGCAGATCGTCATCGTCGTAGTGGCGATAGCCGTTGGCGCCCCTCGTGCCCGCAATCACCCCCAGCTTCTCGTAATAGAGCAGGGTGGAGCGGGCCAGGCCGCAGCGCCGGGCCAGTTCGGATATTTTCATGACAACCACTCGCTAAGGGGTCTGTGACCCGATGAAGGGAAGCTTAAACTGTGAAGCAATAGACGGGTCAACGACAACATCCGGGTTCACACCATAAAAAAACGGCCACCCTGAGGTGGCCGTCATCGACAGCAAGAGAGATTCGCGGGATCAGAGGCCGGCAGCTTCCAGATGCTCCACCAACAACTGCACGCTGCGGTTGCCACGCCACTCGTTGACGTCGAGCCGGTAGACCAGCCGCACCCGCTTCACCGAAGCATCGGGCCAGCGCTGCAAGTCGACGCCAAAGGCGATGGCATCCACCGCGTGGCCGGAATCCGTGGTCAGCATCATCTTGAGGTGCTTCTCCCCCACCAGCCGCTGCTGCACCAGCACGAACTCGCCGTCAAACAGCGGCTCGGGGAAGGCCTGACCCCAGGGGCCGGAGGCGCGAATAAGCTCCGCCAGCTCGAGGGTGAGCTCGTCCGGCAGCAGTTCGCCGTCGGTGAGCAGCACCCCGGTCAAGAGCTCAGGGGTCACCAGCTCGCCGATGACCGCCTCAAAAGCCCGCCCGAAGGCCTCGATATTGGCCTTGGGCAGGGTCAACCCGGCCGCCATGGCGTGGCCGCCAAACTTGCCCATCAAGCCGGGGTGGCGGGTATCGAGCAGTTCCAGCGCATCGCGCAGGTGCACCCCCGGGATGGAGCGCCCGGAGCCCTTGAGCTCGGTCTCGCTGCTCTCGGCAAAGGCGATGACCGGGCGGTAGTACTTCTCCTTCACCTTGGAGGCCACCAGCCCCACCACCCCCTGATGCCACTCGTTTCGGTGCAGTACGATGCCGGAGGGCACCTCGCCGTCACGAAAACGGATCTGCTCCAAAGTGGCGAGCGCCTCCTGCTGCATCCCCTGCTCGATCTCCTTGCGCTCCTGGTTGAGGCTGTCCATTTCGGAGGCGAACTGGCGCGCCAGGTTGATGTCGTCACAGAGCAGACAGGCGACCCCGAGGGACATGTCATCGAGCCGGCCCACCGCGTTGAGGCGCGGCCCCAGCGCAAAGCCGAGATCGGCAGCGCACAGGCGACGCCCGTCGCGGCCCGACACATCCACCAACGCCTGGATGCCGGGGCGGCAGCGGCCGGCCCGGATCCGCTGCAAGCCCTGATGAACCAGGATGCGGTTGTTGCCATCCAGCGCCACCACGTCGGCCACGGTGCCGAGGGCTACCAGATCGAGGTAATCCGCCACGTTGGGGGCGCGCAGCCCCTGGCGCTCATACCAGCCGCTCTGGCGCAGATGGGTGTTGAGGGCCGCCATCAGATAGAAGGCGACCCCGACCCCGGCCAGGGACTTGGAGGGGAAGTCGCAGCCATGCTGGTTGGGGTTCACTATCGCGTCGGCGTCAGGCAGCTCCTGACCGGGCAAATGGTGATCGGTAACCAGTACCTGCATGCCTGCCGCCTTGGCCGCCGCCACCCCGGCGATGCTGGAGATCCCGTTGTCCACCGTGATCAGGAACTCGGCGCCGCGGGCCACCGCCAGCTCGACGATCTCCGGGGTGAGGCCATAACCGAACTCGAAGCGGTTGGGCACCAGAAAATCGATGTGACGACCACCCATGGCGCGCAAAGCCAGCACGCACAGGGCCGAACTGGTGGCGCCGTCGCAGTCGAAGTCACCGACGATGAGAATGCGTTTTTGCGCCGTCAGCGCCTCGGCCAGCAGCGGCACCGCCTGCGCCATGCCGAACAGACGCTGGGGCGGCAGCAGCTGGTTGGCGCTGCGCTCCAGCAGGGCAGGGTCTTCGACCCCGCGACTGGCGAAGATCTGGCGAAGCAGCGGGTGCAGGGTGGCGGGCAGATGGGAATCATCAACTCGCGGACGACGACGGATTTGCAGGGGCATTGATGTGATCCAGTATCTTGAGCAGTTGTTCGGGGCTCTGGTAACCGCGCACCAGGTCGCCATTGGGCAGGACCCAGCTCGGTGACGCCTTGATCCCGAGCCATTGGCTCAGGCCGATATGATGGGCAAGGATCGCATTACAGCCGCTCTCAGGCAAACGATCGCTGAAGTTGAGTTCGCGCAGCAGACCGGGATCGCACCAGCTAGCCTGATCCGAGGCGGCGACAGGCGCAGGCAGCAGTTGCACGCTCACGCCCCTCGCCTGCAAGCGGGGCAACTCCTCCAGCGCGATGCGGCAAGGACCGCAGGCGAGATCGGTAAACAGGGTGAGGCGGTGGCGTTCAGGGGTGGCCTTGAGCCAGAGCCGGGCCTCCCCTATCTGGGAGAGCGCCAGCCTGCGTTGCTGCTGCTGGCTGAGCCGGGTGAGGTTTCTCATGTCGTGGGCCAGATCCAGCATGGAGCCCTGCAGCACATAGTCTCCCCTGGCATCGCTGTAGAGCAGTCCCTGGGCCGTGCCCAGCAGATAGAGGCCCGGCATGGGGGTCTCGTCCACCAGGTAGACCTGCACACCGAGGCGCTGCTCTATGGTCTGTTTCAACACATGGGGGTCCATCCCCGCGCTGGCCGCAAAAGCGCACAGCAGCATCATTCCCAGCAGTAAATATCGCATCAGCTCATTCACTTGGCATGATTGAAGGGTCTCATAAGGTAACCCAGACAATTCCCTCTCCCAAAGACCTTAATTCGTGATCGATTAATAACGTCCACAAGAAAAAATCACGGGATGACAGGTTGCCAATCGGGCTTGAGCCCCGCAAGCTAATCAGGACGACGGGAGACATCTTTAGTCATCCCTCTGTTTTGCTGATGTTTTATTATTCAAATCGACGTGCGCTCAGGTGGCACGTCGTCCATTTATAGGGGGAAAAATGAGTCTGATTCAAGAGTTCAAGGCCTTTGCATCCAGGGGCAATGTGATCGACATGGCTGTCGGTATCATCATAGGTGCCGCCTTTGGCAAGATTGTCTCCTCCTTCGTGGGAGACGTGATCATGCCCCCCATCGGGCTGATCCTGGGGGGCGTGGATTTCAGCGATCTCGCCGTGACCCTGAAGGCCGCCGAAGGGGATGCCCCTGCCGTGGTCATCGCCTACGGCAAGTTCATCCAGACCTGTATCGACTTCCTGATCATCTCCTTCGCCATCTTCATGGGGCTCAAGGCCATCAACACCCTGAAGAAGAAGCAGGAAGAGGAAGCCGCTGCCCCGGCCGGCCCCACCAAGGATCAGGAGCTGCTGACCGAGATCCGCGACTTGCTGAAATCCCAGCAGGGGAAATAACCGTTTCCTCCCTGTCGTGTGCTGAAAAAAACCGCCTTCGGGCGGTTTTTTGTTGCAAGGCAGGTGAGGCGATCAGGCTCTGGGGTGGTGCTGGCCGTGCAGTGCCTTGAGCCGCTCGTTGGCCACGTGGGTATAGATCTGGGTTGTGGAGAGATCCGCGTGGCCCAGCAGCATCTGCACCACTCGCAGATCGGCGCCGTGATTGAGCAGGTGGGTGGCGAAGGCATGACGCAGGGTGTGGGGAGAGAGTTCCCCCCTGATGCCAGCTCTCAGGGCATAGAGCTTGATGCGGTGCCAGAAGGTCTGGCGGGTCATCATCCGGGCCCGCTTGGAGGAGAACACCACGTCCGAGCTGGTGCCACCCAGCAGCAGGGTGCGCCCCTCCCGGTAGTAGCGCTCCAGCCAGTGCACCGCCTCCTCCCCCATGGGCACCAGGCGCTCCTTGTTGCCCTTGCCCACCACTCGCACCAGCCCCTGGCGCAGGCTGACGTGTTCGGCGGTCAGCCCCACCAGCTCGGACACCCGCAGCCCGGTGGCGTAGAGCAGCTCGAGCATTGCCTTGTCCCGCAGTTCCAGCGGGTCGTCCACCAGGGGCGCTTGCAGCAGCGCCTCCACCTCGGCTTCGCTCAGATCCGATGGCAGCTTTTTGGGGAGCTTTGGCCCCTCCAGCAGCACGGTGGGATCGTCGCTGCGCAGCTTCTCGCGATTGAGGTACTGGTAGAAGCGGCGCAGGGCCGAGAGGAAACGGGCCGTGCTGCTGGCCGCGAACTGATGGTCCACCCGCCAGGCGAGGTAGTGCTGGATGTCGTCCAGCCCCGCCAGCAGCAGGGAACCGCCTTGCTCATCGAGCCAGAGGGCAAATTTTTCCAGGTCGGTGCGATAGGAGCTGACCGTGTTGTCGGAGAGCCCCCGCTCCAGCCAGAGGGCGTCGAGAAACGGCTCGATCAGGGGATGGGATTCTGCTTTGCTCATGGTGCGCCGCGCTCAGGGAAACAGGTCGCCATTGTAACGTGCCGACCCACCCGGGCCGCAAGGCAAGGCTGCACATCCCCTCAGGCGGTGAAGAGCCCGGCGCAATCTGCTAGACTGGCGCCCTCCCCCCGGGCGCCGCTGTGCCGGTCACGCCCCTTGCCGACTGCGATCAAGAGAAGAGCGATGAAGATAGGTTTGTTTTATGGCTCCACCACCTGCTACACCGAGATGGCCGCCGAGAAGATCCGCGCCCTCATCGGCCCCGAGCTGGTCGATCTCCACAACATCAAGGATGTGCCCCTCGCCCGCATGCAGGAGTACGACATCCTGATCCTGGGCATCTCCACCTGGGACTTCGGCGAGCTGCAGGAGGACTGGGAATCTCGCTGGGAAGACATCGCCGACCTGCATCTGGAGGGACGCATCATCGCCCTGTTTGGCATGGGCGATCAGCTGGGCTATGGGGAGTGGTATCAGGATGCCCTCGGCCTGCTGCACAATCAGCTGGTCCCCAAGGGGGTCAAGCTGGTGGGCTACTGGCCCAACGAGGGGTACGAGTTTGACGCCTCCAAGGCGCTAATCGACGATGGCCGTCACTTCGTCGGGCTGGCCCTTGATGACGCCAACCAGTACGACCAGACCGAGTCCCGTATCGAGCAGTGGGTCGACCAGATCCTGAACGAGATCCACGAACTGCTCTGATCCTGATCGCCTGGATGTTCAACGACGCCAGCCAATGGACGACCAGATCGACCCCGCATCGAGCAGTGGGTCGACCAGATCCTGAGCGAGATCCACGAACTGCTCTGACCCTGATCGCCTGGATGTTCAACGACGCCGGCCAATGGACGACCAGACCGACCCCGTATCGAGCAGTGGGTCGACCAGATCCTGAGCGAGATCCACGAACTGCTCTGACCTTGATCGCCTGGATGTTCGACGACGCCAGCCAATGGACGACCAGACCGACCCCGTATCGAGCAGTGGGTCGACCTCATATCAAGCGATCGCCATGAGCGGCGCCAACCTCCCCTGCCGGTAACCTGCGCTCGGGCTGCCGGGCGCATAAATCGCACCGATTTTCTCGTTTGGTATCATCGGCTGACGCTATAGCGACTTTTTGCTTCTGGTCTGCAACAATGAGGTCGACACCCCATAACAACACAACGCCGGGTGTCGGAAGCAAACGGACAGACCAGAAAAGGATATTCTATGACTTCATTCTCCCTGTTGGCCCCCGCCATCGCCCGCGACGTGCTCGATCACGCGCTGGCGCTGGGTGCCGACTTCGCCGAGCTGTTTGTGGAGCGCAAGCGCCGCAGCCAGCTCAGCCTGCTCTCCAGCCAGATAGAGAACATCAGCGGTGGTCTCGACTTCGGTATCGGCGTTCGCCTGTGCTACGGCCACAAGGTGCTCTATGGCTACACCAATCTGGCCGATCGCAACGAGCTCTTGCGCATCGTTACCCTGCTGGCGGCCAAGGACAGGCGTGACCCCGTGGTCACCGCCACTGCCTTTGACTTCACCCGCCTGACCGACCGCAACCCCATCGCTCTGCCGCTATCGGCCGACAAGCTGCTGGAGCAGAAGATCGCCTATCTGCATGCCATGGACGCTGCGGCCCGCGCCGAGAGCGACAAGGTGAGCCAGTTCTCGGGCAACGTGCTCGGCTGGGAGCAGGAGGTGGAGATCTTCAACAGCGAAGGGGTGCAGGTGAGCGATCGCCGCCACTACAACCGCATCATGGCCCAGACCATCGCCCTGGACGGGGGCGAGCAGAGCGTAGGTTATGAAGCCCCCGGTGCCATGAAGGGATGGGAGCATGCCGAGAGCATCGATCCCCGCGAGCTGGCTCTCACCGCCACCCGCCAGGCACTGGTGAAGCTGGGAGCCGCCCCCTGCCCGAGCGGCAAGCTGCCGGTCATCATGGAGAGCGGCTTTGGCGGCGTCATCTTCCACGAGGCGTGCGGTCACCTGCTGGAGACCACCTCGGTGGCCAAGAAGGCATCCGTGTTCCACGACAAGATGGGCCAGCTCATCGCCAACCCCGCGGTCAGCGCGGTGGACGAGGGCTTGCAGGGCAACGCCTGGGGCTCCATCAACGTCGATGACGAGGGGATGGCGACCCAGCACACCCAGCTCATCAAGGACGGCGTGCTGACCGGCTTCCTGGTGGACAGAATGGGGGCCCTTCGCACCGGCTACGCCCGCACCGGTTCCGGGCGCCGGGAATCCTACAAGTTCGCCCCCGCCTCCCGCATGCGCAACACCTATATCGAACCGGGCAACTACAGCCTCGACGACATGCTGGCAACCGTGGAGCACGGCATCTATGCCAAGCGGATGGGGGGTGGCTCTGTGCAGCCCGGTACCGGCGAGTTCAACTTCAACGTGCAGGAGGCCTACCTCATCGAAGGGGGCAGGATCACCCGGCCCCTCAAGTCGGCCACCCTGATCGGCACCGGCCCGCAGGTATTGAAGGAGATCTCCATGGTGGGGCGCGATCTGGCCCTCTCCGCCGGCATGTGCGGCTCGGTCTCGGGATCCATTCCCGCCTCGGTCGGCCAGCCGCCTCTCAAGGTTGACAATATCCTGGTCGGAGGGAACGCCTGATGAGCCAGCTCGACATGAACCAACTGCTTGCCCGTCTGCTGGACCAGGTCGCCGATCTGGGTGCCGAGGCGGACGTCATCGCCAATCAGGAGAAGGCCTTCTCCCTCAAGGCCGACAAGGGCGAACTCAGTGAATACAAGGTCACCAGCAGCCAGCAGATCGGCATTCGCCTCATCAAGGAAGGCCGGGTCGGCATCGCCTATTCCGAGTCCCTCGACGCGTCGGCCCTGGACGCCATGGTGCAGGATGCGCTCGATGCGAGCCGCTTCGCCAAGGTGGACCCGGATCAGCGCATCACAGTGCAGCAGAGCAGGCTCATCACCGACTGCGCCGAGATACATCAGGCCGACACCACGGCGGTGGAAGAGAAGATTGCCCTGACCCTGCGCCTCGAGTCCGACATGCTGGCCCTGCCGGACGTGACCGGCGCCCCCTACAACGGCTTCTTCGAGGGGGAGAGCCGCCTCTGGCTTGCCAACAGCCAGGGCAGCCTCTGCGAACATCAGGAGTTCAGCGTCGGCTGCCACAGCTCCGCTCTCATCGAGCGGGAGGGCCGCCAGTCCATGCACTACCAGGGACAGTACGCACGGCGCTTCGACGAGTTGGAGAGCCAGCCTCTCATCCGCCAGATCCACGCCGTGGCCGATGGCCTGCTGATGGGTGAGGCGGTGCCGAGCGGTCGCTACAGCGTCATCTTCAGCACCCACTGCTTTGCCAGCCTGTTTGGCTGCTTCCAGTCCGCCCTGTCTGGCAAGTGGGCCCAGCAGGGGATCAACCCCTGGCGCGACAAGCTGGGCCAAAGCGTGGCTTCTCGCTGGCTTACCCTGGAGAGTCGTGCCTATATGCCGGGGGGCATGAAGATCAAGGCGTTTGACGGCGAAGGGGCCGCCACTTCGGATCTCCTGCTCATCGGCGAGGGGGAGCTCAAGACCCTGCTGCACAACAGCGCCACCGCCCGCCACTTCGGCGTGACGAGCAACGGTGCAGCCGCCCGCAGTGCCCGCAGTGCCCTGGACGTAGCCCCTCGTCACCTGGTGTTCGGGCTCGGCCCCCACGGCGAGGCCGAGGTACAAAACGGTGAGTACCTGGAGCTGGTCAAGCTGGACGGCCTGCACTCCGGGGCCGATGCGGTGAGCGGCGACTTCTCGTTCGGTGCCTCCGGCTTCCTCTGCCGAAATGGCGAGCGCGTGGCACCGGTACGCGGCATCACGGTGGCGGGCAACTTCTATCGTCTGCTCGGGGAGCTGGAAGCGGTCGGCAACCAGCTGCACCACGACGATGGCAAGGACTTCTATGCCCCGCTGATCCGCTTTGGCGGGCTCAGCATTGCCGGCAAATAAGAGGGGGAGCCTTACTCGGCTCTTCCCCCTTCAAGCGGCGCCATCAGGCGCCGCTTTTTTATCCATGGCGCCCCCCCGACAGCCACTTCTAACCTCAAAGAGCCACCGACCGCGTTGGCCGGGAACTCTGGAGAATACGACGATGGACAACACCCTGGTCTGGGCCGACATTCCGACACGGGATCTGGAACGCGCCATGGACTTCTACTCGGCCCTGCTCGATGTGCAGGTCACCCCCATCCAGGAAGAGACCATGCGCTTTGCCATGCTGCGCCACGACGGCAGCAACGCGGCGGCCTGTCTCGGCCCCATGGACAAATATCACCAGCCCGGCGGTGCCGGTCCCCTCATCTATCTCTCCCTCGGTGACAGGCTGCAGGAGGCGGAGCTGCTGGTCCCCCGGCTCGGCGGGCGGGTGCTGGAGCCTCTGCACAGCATCGGCAGCGGTCATGGCTCCCGGGTCATCATCGAAGATACCGAAGGCAACTGGCTGGCCCTCTATGCCCCACCAGCCAGCTGACGTCCGGATATGCAGAAACAACAACGGCGACCTGATGGTCGCCGTTGTTGTTTAACTGCACTTGCCGGCCATTACGCCTCTGGATTGAGGCGGGTCGGGATGCCGGTACGCTGTTCCAGCACCTGCTTGACCACGTTGGAATCGCTGTCAGCATGGGCGATGAAGCGGGTGGTAGCCGGGGTCATGGGCAGCGGCACGGAGGCGGTGGAGTTGAACTCTTCCTCGGTGCGCGACAGCGGCTCGTGCACTTCCATGTAGCGACCGCCATCCGGCTCGACCGTGGTCTTGACCGGCTGGTTGACGAACTGGACGCGGGTGCCGACCGGCACGTGATCGAACAGGTACTTGATGTCGTCGGCGCGCAGGCGCACGCAGCCGCTGCTCACCCGCAAACCGATGCCGAAGGTGGCGTTGGTGCCGTGGATGGCGTACAGGTTGCCGATGTAGAGCGCGTGCAGGCCCATGGGGTTGTCCGGGCCGGCCGGCCAGACCGCGGGCAGGGTCTTGCCCTGGGCGGCGTAGCGGCGACGGATATTCTCGGTCGGGGTCCAAGTCGGGTTGGCACGCTTGCGCTCAACCTTGGTGATCCAGTTCTCCGGGGTGTTGACCCCGAGCTGGCCGATGCCGATGGGCAGCACATGCACCACGTTCTTGCCCTTCGGGTAGTAGTAGAGACGCATCTCCGCCACGTTGATGACGATCCCTTCGCGGGGAGCGTTGGGCAGGATCAGCTGATGGGGAATGATCAGCGTGCTGCCCGCCTTGGGCAGGTAGGGGTCGACGCCCGGGTTGGCTTCCATGATGTTGGTCAGACCCAGCTGGAAGTCGGAGGCGATCTGCTCCAGCGGACGGTTGTCTGCGGGCACCACGTATTCCTGGTTCTCACCGATCAGGCGGCTGTTGGCTGCAGGCAGCTGGTATTCAACGGCGGCGGCCTGCTGGCTGACCAGCGCCAGCGTACATAAAAGAGCCGAAGCGGCAATGCGAAGGGGATTCATAAAATTCCTGTATGGTTTCCTGTTCCTGTGGGCCTTTGCCCTGCTCATCATCGGTCTCTTGTGGGCCCGTCACCGGGGACCAACAACCGAGCGCGCATTCTTTCCCGAGCAGGGCAAAATTTCAACTTGGAGATGGTCTTTTTCGCCGAAAAGATCCATTTCACAGCCAACTCAGGGGCATCTTTCACCCCTTGCACTCTAGCAACCCCAGTCTGAGCGTAAAATGAACATGGCGCAGGCATGCCAAGGCCGTCCCAAATTGCATGACGAGGCGGTCACGAGTACAATCTCGCACCCCGTATATCCGGAGTATCGAGTCACCTCCTGCTCCGATGTACCCCCATCGGATGGCCGTGCGTCGAAGACGGTCGCGCCACCGATGAACCCACACGACGCCATCAGGTGGCGCCGTCCTGATTTGCAATCAGAACGCAACATAACATACCGCCATAAATTCAGTCACTTACAACAATCTTCAAATTGATATCCATGGAACTATACACAATGCTAGTATGAGACTGCGTTGAGTATTAGGGGCTTCTCATGAGCGATTTGATCGATGTGTTGAGTAAATTTTCTGTACATGACTTGGCTAGGGAAGGTGCGAATAAGTCACCAAACATAAAAATGCGCCTTTGTAAGTATTTGAATTTAATAAACTAATTTTT